>JAGWBL010000155.1 GCA_021295935.1 Pseudomonadales bacterium | reverse complement strand
AATGGTTCGTCGTGAAGCAGCTAAGAGGGGCGCGTTGCGTTCGAGTGCCAGACGCTAGCGTGGAATGGAGCGCGGGCGGTGAAAATCGGGGGCAGATGCAATGCGTGTTGGGCTGCAGCTGACGCGCCCGTGCTGAAGTAGACTTCAGCTCATGGCGGACCGCAGGAAGAAACCCGATCGCATGGACCGGTTGAGGCGGATCATCTTGGTGTCCGTTCTCGGTGCCGTCGCCGTTGTCGCGATCTATCTGACGCTGTACGGGTTTGGCGTCGCTCCGGGCTTGACCGCCGGTTCATCCGCCAAGCCCTACTTTGCGCTGAACAGGCCCGTTGAGCGAGATCCCCTGGAGGTCGTGGAATTCTTCTCGTTTGATTGTGTTCACTGCCGTCGTCTTGACCCGATCGTGGATCGCTGGCAGAACACTCTCCCAGAAGGCGTCACCTTCAGACGTGTTCACGTTGGCTTCGCGCCAACCCAGCGAGTTCTCGCCCGCGCTCACGAGACGCTGATACACAAGGGCGCAATCGAGCAGAACAGGGAACGCATTTTCCGCGAGCTCCACGATCGCAACAAGAGCTTCGTCTCGCTCGAGCAGATAGCGGAGTTCGTTGACGGACACGGCATCGCCGCGGCGGAATTTCTCACGCTTGCCAACGGAAACCGCATGGGCGCGAGGGTTGCTGCGAACTTGGAGTACGCAACCGATGTCGGCATCGTTCGATTCCCTGCGTTCCTGGTCGGCAATCGTTACATGGTCTACACCGTCTCCAGACGCGAAGACACTCTGTCCGATATCCGGTACATGGTGGACGAGTTGCTGGCCGGCCGAGAGCCCGACCTTGAGGCGCTCGGCGCTATCGCGGCACCGGGTTCCGACACGGAGTACGTGCCAGATGAACCGGAGTCGGCGGGCACGGACAAAGCGGAACAGTCGACCAGCTCAACAGGGAACTAGGACGCGTTTCCCATCCGGCGACACCTCGTCCGAAGAGCACGAGTCGGTCCATGGTCACTCGGAGAAGCAGCACCATCCATGCATGATCTTGTTTTGAAGGACTGCAAGCTCGTAAACGAGGGAGCAACACTGGAGTGCGACATAGCCATCCATCGGGGTCGTGTCGAGCAAATCGGAAGGGGCCTGTCGGGGCGCACGGAAGCGACCGTGGGTGGCGCCCATGTCATGCCAGGCATGATCGACGACCAAGTGCACTTCCGGGAGCCCGGCATGGAGCACAAGGCGACGGTCGCGACGGAATCCGCCGCAGCAGTGGCCGGCGGCGTGACCTCCTTTCTCGAAATGCCGAATTGCATTCCCCAAACCATCGACGCAGACCGGTTGGAGAAGAAGCATCAACGCGCGTCGGAAGTCGCTCATGCCAACTACGGCTTCTACTTGGGCGCGACCAACGACAACCTGGAGGAGATCAAGCGCATCAACGTGCATCGAGCGTGCGGCATCAAGGTCTTCATGGGCGCATCCACTGGCAACATGCTGGTCGACGATCCAAGGGCTCTGGGAGACATCTTCCGATGCTCTCCGTTGCTCGTTGCGACGCATTGCGAGGACACTCCGATCATCCTCGAAAACGAGCGTCTCGCCCGGACGAGGTTTGGTGCGGACGTGCCGGCTTGGGAGCATCCGAACATCCGGTCCGTGGAGGCATGCTTCAAGTCGTCTTCGTTGGAGGTGGATCACGCCAAGCGCCACGGAACACGATTGCACGTTCTGCACCTCACGACCGAGCGCGAGATGTGTCTGTTCGGCACGGGCGCCCTGAAGGACAAGCGGATCACCGCCGAGGTGTGCGTTCATCACCTGTTCTTCGACGATCGAGCTTACGCGAAGAAGGGCGCTGACATCAAGTGCAATCCTGCGGTGAAATCAAGCGAGGATCGAACCGCCCTCCTCAGGGCGGTGATCGAAGATCGTATCGACGTGATAGCGACCGACCACGCACCCCACACGCGCAAAGAGAAGGACCAGGCGTTTATGGATGCGCCCGCGGGCATGCCGTTGGTGCAGCACGCCATTCCGGTGCTGCTGTCGATGGTTGCGGAAGGAGCGTTCTCGCTTGAGACCGTCGTGAACAAGATCGCTCACGCGCCGGCGATCTGCTACGCCATCAAGGACCGCGGCTTTGTCCGAGAGGGGTACTGGGCGGACTTGGTGGTGTTGGACCTCGACCGGCCCACCGTGGTAGACGAGCAACGTCTCTTGTCGAAGTGCGCGTGGTCACCGTTCGCAGGCATGCGATTTCCGGGGTCGATACGCCAGACTTACGTCAACGGCGTGCTCGGCTACGATCGGGGGAGGATCGTTCCCGCGGTCAAGGGACGAGCAATCGAGTACGACCGAGCATAGCTGTTCTGGTTTTCTTCCCGCGGTCAGCTCGCGCTCAGAGCAGTCATTTCGCGCAGGGACCGATCGCCACGAACCAGCAATCTCATCGCGTTGAGGCCAGTTCCTTGACGGCCTCCTCGATGCCTCGCACGCCACGGTCGTCGAGGTAGTCGTAGAGCTCGTCGAGCCCCTCCCGCAACATCTTCTTGCCCAACTCCACCTGGCCTCTCTCGGCTAGGATGCGGGCGAGAGTGACCAAACTCTGCCATGAGTGTGGATCCGCATCAACTGCGTGCCATGCCCACTCCTGGTGTCTGGCGGTGGGGTTGCCGCTGTCGAGGCCGGCCTTGGCGAGTCGACTGGCTACGAGCGCACTGTCAAGTTCGGCCAGCAAATAGTCGGCGATCAGGTCTGCCGCCTTGTCATGCCCGCGAGCCAAGGCCACGCTGTAGAGATCCGTACCGCGTCGCGAGAACAGAAGATCCAGCGCGAAGAGGTAGGTGTCGTTGCTGATGTCGGCAGGATCTGCTGACGATCGCCGTCGCGCTCGATCCTCGGTCAGCATCCGCATGGCATCGGTCAATTGCGCGGGCTCCAGCTTTCGCCCCTGCCTGCTCTCGTTCAGCGGGCGGGACAGCCCTACGGCCACCAGCGCGTTCGCCTGCCTTTGCGTGTCGGGACTCTTGCGGAGCGACTTGTGGAATTTCAAAGTGTCTCGTTCGCCCTCAAGATTGACGTTGATTTCCAAAACGTCCGAAGCGTCCTGCAGCATCTGGCCCAAGTCATCGCCTCCGGCCGCCAATCGTCCCTTGGCTGCCGCCAGGTAACCCTTGACCACCTCTCCGGCAGGATCGTAGAGGTCGCCGAGCTCGCACAATCCCTGCAGCAAGGCGTTGCGATCGTCCAGGGCCGCGGGGTCCGCCTTCCTGCCTTCGTCCATGCACCACGCGTAATGTTCCAAGGCCTCCGGATATTGCATGAGGTTGCGGTAGGCATCAGCGAGCTCCCTGCGCTTGAGCGCACTGTCCGAACCGGACTGCTCGAGATCGGCGAGCGCCCGCTGGATGGCATCTTGTCGAGTGATGGCAAGCATGCCTCGTTCCAGGAAGCCAGACCGCGACAGGTAGCCCATGTGGCGGTCCACCATGTTTCCGCCTCCATCCAGGAACACTAGCGTGGGCAGAACTCGAACGTCGTAGTCCTTGAACACGCCCTTCGGTTTCGAGATGTTCTTGACTTCGATGGCGATCGGGATGGTGTTGGCAGCGAGGAGAACGCTTCCCTTTCCATCCGCACGCACGGGGGACACCAGTCTGCTCCGAACTTGAGGAACACCAGCTTGTCCTGAGTTCTCGCCAGCTCAATCGCCCGCTCGATCCCCTGTTCCAAGGAGGCACCCAGCGACGACCCACCCTTGCCTCCCGCGGCAACCGCCGAAGCAAGGAGCAGAAGCAGGCACAACAGTGCCTTTCGGCGTATCACCTTTGTGCGCAACCGGAGTGATTCCATTGTTCAATCGCGTTCAAGCGCGCCCCATGCCTGAATGATTCGACTCAATGGTACTTCGTTGGTTGTGTCGCGCCGGAGTGTTGAGGAGAACGTCCAAGGGCACTCGGCCGCTTGCATGCACAACCTCGGTTGGGAGCGACGCGGGACGGGCGCAAGTGGCGGTACCGAGCGCTCGGTGAACGGTCCGAAAGGCGATCGCGCAACCGGCGCGCGTCAACAAGGCCGAACGGATGGGCGCCGCAAGTGAGCAGCAGAAGAACCAATGCCCTATTAGGTTTGGCGCCTTGTTGACGCCGCG
>JAGWBL010000154.1 GCA_021295935.1 Pseudomonadales bacterium | reverse complement strand
GTTCAATCTCATCGCAAGAGAGAAGCGGTGTCAAGGGTTGCTCACGACCGCGTCGAAGCCGCGGCCCACTATAGTTCGGCGCGTCGTACTGTCCGTTCGCTGACTTCCGGTCGTCGAGCGTCGGCCACCGGAGGCTAATACGGCACGATCGCCGGAACTTCCGGCGGTAGCAGCGCGGGCGCAACCGGGGTGCCTGCGTCGGCGCCCCATGACAAGTCGTGATCTGTCCGGTCCTTTGGACAGACGGTGAACGCGAAGCCCAACCGCGATGCGACACGCACTTGGCGGGGCATGCTCCGCTTTCAGATCGATGGCTTGTGGAGGCTAGACTGCCTGTTCGGATCGAGCGCGCCAGTCGGACCTCATCTCCTCCAACGCCTCCTCGATGTCTTCGGGGCTCTTGCCCGCTTCGGTCTGCTCACGGATCAGGATGTCTTCCCTGCGCTTCCGCTTCCTGTTGTCGTGGTAGGTGAGACCGGTTCCCGCTGGAATCAGCCGACCGACAACCACGTTTTCCTTCAAACCTCGCAAGTTGTCTTGCTTTCCGGTCACCGCGGCTTCAGTCAGCACCCTGGTAGTCTCCTGGAAGGAAGCCGCTGACACGAAGGAATCCGTGGCAAGGGATCCGCGTGTCAACCCAAGCAAGATCCGTTCGAACTGCGCTGGTTCCTTGCCCTCGGCCACGAGTCGCCGGTTCTCGCTTACCGCGGCCGAGTACTCCACCTGTTCAGCGCGTATGAACGACGAATCGCCTTCTTCCGTGATCTCCACACGCCGCAACATCTGGCGAATGATCACCTCGATGTGCTTGTTGTTGATTTTCACGCCTTGAAGTCGGTACACCTCCTGAATGCCGTCAATGATGTAGCCGGCCAGAGCCTTGACTCCCTTGAGGCGGAGGATGTCTTTCGGGTCCAGCGGTCCGTGAGCGATCTCGTCCCCGCACTCCACGGTCTCGCCCTCGAAAACGGCGATCTGTCGCTGACGCGGGATCAATGTCTCGACGGTCTCGCCATCCTTGGACGTGATGATCAAACGCAACTTCGTGGCCGTCTCCCTGCCAAGGCTTACCGTGCCGCTGATCTCTGCAAGGATGGCTGCATCCTTTGGACTGCGCGCCTCGAACAACTCAATGACGCGCGGCAGACCTCCGACGATGTCCTTGGTCTTCTGTCCTTCTTCCTGCGGGACGCGTGCGATCTCGTCGCCCATGCCGACTTTTTCGCCTTCGGCAAGGCTCACAATTGCCCGGTCTGGCAACCGGTAGAGCTTTTGGCCTCCCGCAGCCACGATCTCCGGATCGTCGGTGTTCGGCGGATAGGCCGTCACACGGATGACGGGATCAAGCCCCTGGGCGCTCGGCGGCCGCTCGCTCTTCGGAATGACCGTCCGTTGCGTCAGGCCGGTCTGCTCGTCCGCTTGATCCCGGACCGTGACGTCAATACCCATGCCTTCGTAGGACACCCAGCCCGCCTTCTCCGCGATGATCGGGTGGGTGTGAGGGTCCCAGCTCGCAATTCGCTGACCCGCGGTGACGTGCTCGTCGTCCTTCACGGAAAGCACGCTTCCATACGGCAGCTTGTAACGCTCGCGCTCCCGTCCGTTCTCGTCGCAGACCGCCACTTCGCCGGATCTTGACACGACGACAAGACCACCGGAGTCCTTCCTCACGGTATTGCGCCGGCTCACGCGCAGCCGCACGACTCCGGTTGTCTGAACGATGATGGCGTCACTGGCAGCCTCCCGCGAAGCTGCGCCGCCGATGTGGAACGTGCGAAGAGTCAGCTGGGTGCCCGGCTCGCCGATTGACTGTGCGGCGATGACGCCGACGGCTTCGCCAATGTTCACTTCGTGCCCTCGGCCGAGGTCCCGTGCATAGCACTTCCCGCAGACGCCGTACAACGTCTCGCAGGTGACCGGCGACCGAACGGTGACCGTGTCGATGGCGTTCTGTTCAAGTCGCTCCATCCACGACTCGTCGAGCAGCGTGTTCGCTTCCACCAGGACTTGGCCGGTTCCCTCGTCGAGGACGGGAGTGGCGGTGACACGACCGAGAACGCGCGAGGTCAAGGTCTCGACGATGTTCCCCCCCTCGATGAGCGCAGTCACGTCCAGTCCGTCGGTGGTTCCGCAATCTCTTTCGGTGACCACCAGGTCCTGGGAGATGTCCACGAGCCTGCGAGTGAAGTAGCCGGCATTCGCGGTCTTGAGCGCGGTGTCCGAGAGCCCCTTGCGGGCGCCGTGCGTGGACATGAAGTACTCGCCCACATTGAGGCCTTCCCGATAGTTCGCCACGATCGGGGCCGACATGATGCTTCCGTCGGGTCGGGTCATGAGGCCGCACATGCCCGCAAGCTGCTTGATCTGCGTTTCGTTCCCTCGAGCTCCCGAGTCCAGGTACATGTACACCGAGTTGAACGACGACTGGGTCTGGTCCAGAACCCTGCCCTCCGCATCCACAATCGCTTCCTTCGACAGGCCGTCCATCATGGAGGTTGCGACCATGTCGGTTGCACGGGTCCAGATGTCGATGGCCTTGTTGGTCTTTTCGCTTGAAGTCAAGAGACCGTTGGCGAACTGGTATTCGATCTCCTCGATCTGGTCGTTCGCGTCCGTCACCAAAGAGACCTTGCGATCCGGGATCTCGAAGTCGTCCATGCCGATGGAGGAACCGGACACCGTGGAGTACTTGAACCCGGCATACATCAACTGGTCTGCGAGGATCACGGTTTCCTTGAGCCCGATGTCGCGATAGCAGTAGTCCACCAGATCCGAAACCGCGCTGTTGTTGAGCACCTGATTGACGAAGCTGAAACTCATGCCCTCAGGCAGGATGGCCAGGAGCAAGGCGCGACCGATGGTCGTGTCGACCACCTGCGCGACCCCTCGACCTCGAGCGTCCTTTTCCACGATCCTGAGCTTCACCCTTGCGTGCAGCTCGGCCTGCCCCGTCTCGTAGGCTCGCCGCGCTTCCTTCCAGTCGGAGAAGCACATGCCCTCACCCCTCGCCATCTCCTTCTCGCGCGTCAGGTAGTACAGCCCGAACACCACGTCCTTGTTGGGATTGATGATCGGATTGCCATTGGCCGGCGACAGGATGTTGTTGGTTGACATCATCAGCGCTCGCGCCTCGAGCTGAGCTTCGATGGTCAACGGCAGGTGAACCGCCATCTGGTCGCCGTCGAAATCCGCGTTGAACGCCACGCAGACGAGCGGATGCAACTGGATGGCCTTGCCCTCGATGAGCACGGGCTCGAACGCCTGGCTGCCCAATCGGTGCAGGGTGGGTGCGCGGTTGAGCAACACCGGATGCTCGCGAATCACGTCGGCGAGAACGTCCCACACCTCGGGCGCCTGATTCTCGACCAGCCGTCTCGCGCTCCTGATCGTGGTGGCCGTCTCCCGTTCTGCCAGCTTGCCGTAAATGAAAGGCTTGAACAGCTCGAGAGCCATTTGCTTGGGAAGTCCGCACTGATGCAGCTTGAGCGTTGGGCCGACCACGATCACCGACCGTCCGGAGTAGTCGACCCGCTTGCCTAGGAGGTTCTGCCTGAACCGACCTTGCTTGCCCTTGATCATCGCCGCCAAGGACTTCAATGGTCGCTTGCTGGAGCCGGCCGTGACTGACCGACCCCGGCGCCCGTTGTCCAGGAGAGCGTCTACCGCTTCCTGCAACAT
>JAGWBL010000153.1:4037-5017 GCA_021295935.1 Pseudomonadales bacterium | reverse complement strand
GGTCATCGTTGGTCCACTCCCTGAAGTGGCTGGGATCGGTGCCGCCTTGACCTTCGTTCAACGTCCAGTTCGACCACCCTCCGACGACTCCGCCATAGGCGAACCTGCCTTGGGGCGTGCCCGCGCTTCCTCCGCCGACCGGTCGAGCGGCGGTCTGAGCACGATCGGCGTTGGAGAGCGCATCGATGTTGGTCCATGCAGCGCCCAAAGTGAAGTTGAACCTGTCGGTGGAACCCCCGCCGATCAAGCTGTACGTGCCCTCCTGGCCACCTCCCTCTTCCGTGAACCCTCCAGTCTGGTACATGACCTCCATGCCGTCATAACTCTTGCGAAGGATGATGTTGACCACACCTGCAATGGCGTCCGAGCCATAGACGGCCGATGCCCCGTGCTTGAGAACTTCAACCCGCTCGATGGCGGCGATCGGAACCGTGTTGAGATCGATGGAAGAGTTCGCACCCTCGCCTGATGACACCCAACGTTCGCCATTGACAAGCACAAGCGTGCGAGCTGCTCCCAGAGCTCTAAGCTCGACACGGATCGAACCGTCACCGCCGTTGTTGTAGGTCCTGTTGATCCCGGACCCTTGAATCGGCAGTCGCTGGATCAGATCTCCAATGGACAGCAGTCCGGAATCCTCGATGTCGGTTCTCGTGATGACGATCAGCGGTTGGGGGCGGTCGGTGGGCGAGTGTGCAATTCTCGAACCTGTGACGACGAGAGTCTCTTCCTCCATTTCGCTGGCTTCTTCCACCAGCTCGGATTCCTCTTCCTCCTGGGCCATCACAAGTCCCGAAGCGAACGCGAGCGCCAGGCTTGCCATGAAAGCGAGAGCTGCATTGCCCATCTGCTTTGAGTGTCGCAAGTAATCAAGCTTCATGCTTCAGCTTCCTCCTGTTCTGAAGTTCGAAGTGCAAGGGAGTCGGGAACGCGCTGGCGAATCGCGCAATTCGCTTGTCAGGCACTCTCCGCCAAGACAA
>JAGWBL010000153.1:0-3719 GCA_021295935.1 Pseudomonadales bacterium | reverse complement strand
TCTTGCTTCCCCCCTTTCAGAGAGCCCCGAGGTTCGAAATCAAGTCCGATTCTCGACCCTCATTGTTAGAATGAAGTTTCCCCGGTCTCGATTTTTTCCGTGCGAGTCGTTGTCCCCGCCGAAACTCATCCTGGCGAACGAAGGGTAGCCCTGGTCCCGGCAGGTGTCGCACTCCTCAAGTCCTGGGGGTTTGACATTGACTTGGCCTCGACCGCGGCGAATGGAGCGGGGTTCTCGCGCAGCGAGTACGAAGATGCGGGCGCCTCTTTGAGCGAAGACGTCGATGCAAGGCTCGATGACGCCGACATCGTGCTTCGGGTTCGGAGTCCGTCGTCAGCCTCGATCGCATCGCTTCCGTTCGGGACCGTCCACGTCAGCCTTCTTGATCCCTTTCGATCTCCGGAACTCGTACAGGCGTTCGCCGACCGTCAGGTCTCGGCTATCTCCCTCGAACTGATCCCTCGCATAAGCCGAGCGCAGAAGATGGACGTGCTTTCTTCGCAGGCCAGCCTTGCGGGGTATGCCGCTGTGGTGACAGCCGCGCACGAGATACCCAAGGTATTCCCCATGATGATGACTCCCGCGGGCACGCTGCCTCCTGCCCGAGTTCTCGTGGTTGGCGCAGGAGTTGCAGGTTTGCAGGCGATAGCAACTGCACGACGTCTGGGGGCACGCGTGGAAGCCTTTGACACGCGGCCCGCGGTCGCGGAGGAGGTGCGCTCGCTCGGTGCTCGGTTTCTGGAAATCGACATCGGCGAATCCGGACAGACGGATCAGGGATACGCGAAGGCGCTCACCGACGCGCAGCTGGCGTTGCAACGAGAAGGCTTGGCCCAGGCCGTCAGGCGATCCGATGTAGTCATCACGACCGCCCAAGTATTCGGACGTCCTGCTCCTCGCATTGTCACCGAGGAGATGACCGAAGGCATGAAGCCTGGGTCCATCGTCATCGACATGGCTGTAGAGACGGGCGGAAACGTGGCGGGCTCAGTCGACGGGGAGGCGCGGGAGCTCCACGGCGTCAAGGTGCTCGGACTGGGCAATCTACCTTCCGAAGTCGCAGCCCACGCCAGCGAGATGTTCTCCGCGAACCTGGTGAACTTCATCGGAGAGTTCAGTGCCAAGGAGGCCCCTCTGGAACTGCCGGAATGAGATCCGATCATCGACGCCTGCCTAGTCACCCGCCGTGGCGACATCACACGAGACTTCCTGAACCAGCGGTGAGACCATGTCCCTGATTCCTGTCTATCTGGCGTTCGTACTCGTACTGGCGATCTTTCTGGGCTTCGAATTGATTTCCAAAGTGCCTTCCACGCTTCACACACCACTGATGTCCGGAGCGAATGCCATATCAGGCATCACCATCGTGGGAGCTCTCACGGCCGCGGGCGCTGGCGACACATCGCCTCAGCT
This sequence comes from Pseudomonadales bacterium, assembly GCA_021295935.1. Taxonomy (GTDB): domain Bacteria; phylum Pseudomonadota; class Gammaproteobacteria; order Pseudomonadales; family Azotimanducaceae; genus Bin55. The sequence continues at coordinate 2,306 of JAGWBL010000153.1, read as the reverse complement.
TGCGACGTTTCTCGGAGGATTCGCGGTGATGCTTGCCACGATCAATGTGGTGGGTGGCTATCTGGTGACCGATCGCATGCTTGCCATGTTCCGCAAGCGCGACGCTCGGTAGAGGTCCGCTCGGTGTCCTCCATCGTCACCAATTCGGCATACGTGGTCTCCGCGATCCTGTTCATCTTGGGATTGAAACTGCTTTCCAGCCCAGCCACGGCCCGGCGTGGCAACGTGATCTCGAGCGTCGGCATGCTGATCGCGGTCGTCGCTACGTTGCTGTCCGAGCAGATCCTTGATTGGCAGTGGATCTTGATGTTCGGAGCCATCGGCGCCCTGATCGGCGCCCTTGCAGCAAGGCTTGTCGCCATGACCTCGCTGCCGGAGATGGTTGCGGTCTTCAATGGGTTCGGGGGTGGAGCCAGCCTGCTCGTGGGTTGGGCGGCGCTGTTCGACGGCGTGAGCCTGGTTTCTGCCATCGCCGCCTCGTTCTCGGTTCTGATTGGAGGACTGACCTTTTCGGGAAGCGCCATTGCGTACGGCAAGCTGTCGGAAGTCTTGACGAGCAGGGCGCTGGTGTTCGCCGGCCAACGGTACTTCAACGCTGCACTGCTCGCAGGGCTGCTTGCGTGTGCGGCGCTCTTCCTGATGGAGCCGTCCCCCACGTCCGTCTTCCTGTACGCGCTTGTCGGCCTGGCTTTGCTATTGGGTTGCATGGCGGTGATTCCGATCGGCGGAGCTGACATGCCTGTGGTGATCTCCTTGCTCAACAGCTACTCGGGACTCGCAGCGTGCGCTGCGGGCTTCACCATAAACAACAACATATTGATCGTGGCGGGCGCGCTTGTGGGCGCTGCAGGGATCATCCTCACGAACATCATGTGCAAGGCGATGAACCGGTCGCTCGCAAACGTCCTGTTCAGTGGATTCGGCGCGGCCAAGTCGGCTTCCAAGGTCACCGGTGAAGCCAATCCCATTTCCGCTGCCGACGCCTACCTGATTCTGGAAGCGGCCTCGTCGGTCGTTTTTGTGCCCGGATACGGCATGGCTGTTGCGCAAGCCCAGCATGTCGTTCGCGAACTCAGCGACCTCATGGAAGGGAACAGTACCGAAGTTTCGTTCGCCATCCACCCAGTGGCTGGCCGCATGCCCGGACACATGAACGTGCTTCTGGCGGAAGCGAACGTGCCGTACGACCAGCTGATGGAAATGGACGACATCAACCCTCGGATGGGCAGTGTCGATGTTGCAGTCGTCCTGGGCGCGAACGACGTCGTGAATCCAGCTGCAAGAAGTGATCAGGACAGCCCCATCTACGGCATGCCGATCATCAATGTCGACAAAGCAAAGGTGGTGTTCGTCCTGAAGAGGTCGCTGGGTTCGGGATTCTCCGGAGTGGACAACCCGCTGTTCTTCGGATCCAACACGCGCATGCTGTTCGGCGACGCCAAAGAGTCGATATCGGCGTTGGTCGCTGAGTTCTCCAGCTAAACCCCGCGCACGCTTGCTCTTTCGAGCGCGACACGATTCTGAGCGCAGTCGGGCCGGCTCGCTGCCTCCGCTTTCGACAAAATGTCCCCATGAACCTGCCAGCGGGAGCCGGAAATGGTCTTGATTGAGTTCCTCGTACAGATGTTCATCTTTGCTGCCGGCTTGGTCGTTCTCGCAATCGCCGTGGTGTTCGTCCTCGACGTCACGCAGACCAGACATGCTGTTCGTCGAAACTTCCCCGTGATCGGCCACTTTCGGTACCTGTTCGAGCACCTCGGAGAATTTTTTCGGCAGTACTTCTTCGCCATGGACCGCGATGAGCTTCCGTTCTATCGGACACAGAGAAACTGGGTCTACCGCGCATCCAAGGACGTGAGCAACAGCGTGGCGTTCGGTTCCACGCGCGACCTCAGCCCCACGGGAACCGTGATCTTCGTCAATTGCCCGTATCCGACGCTGAATCGCGACGCCGTCCCGACGGCTGAGGTCGTAATCGGTCCGCAGACGCCCAATCCCTACCGTAGCCAGAGCACGTTTCACATCTCCGGCATGAGCTACGGCGCGATCTCCAGACCCGCGACTCTTGCTCTATCCAATGGCGCTCGGCGAGCAAACATCTGGCTCAACACCGGCGAAGGCGGTCTCTCGCCGCACCACCTCCAAGGTGGCGCGGACCTCGTATTCCAGATTGGCACTGCCAAGTTCGGCGTGCGCAACCAGGATGGATCGTTGTCCGAGAATTGACTGCGGAGAATCGCCGAAAACGAGCGCGTGAAAATGTTCGAGATCAAGCTGTCACAGGGTGCGAAGCCGGGCAAGGGCGG
>JAGWBL010000152.1 GCA_021295935.1 Pseudomonadales bacterium | reverse complement strand
CGCGATGTTCTATGACTCGCTCTTTGTGTTCACCATTTGGGTCATCACTCTCCTTCCCTTGGTGCTGCTCCACCGACAGCCGGTCCACGACACAGCGGTTCAATTCGTGCTGTGTATCGAGGTTTACGCATACTTCGCGGGATTCTGGGTTCTGCAACGCCAGACTATTGGCATGCGCGCTTGGCACCTCGAACTTGTCAGCGAGAGCGAATTCACATGGCTCGATGCGTTGAAGAGGCTGCTTGGGGCAATCGCCGCTCTCGCAACTGTCGGACTAGGCTATTTCTGGATGTGGATTGACAAGGAACAGCGGACGTGGCCGGACGCATTCTCCGGCAGTCAGCTGATCCGCAGCGTTCCTCCCTGCAGGTAGCGCAATTCTGCTGCCCAGCCCCTTGATCTTGTACAGAGGGGTGCCATGGATGGCAGTCCCTTCAGCGAGCTCGCCGGACCAGAGCGAGACCCAACGCCCACGCAATCGCTATGGGCGAGGTGACGGCCATCCATGCCGGCAATCCGTACACCGAGGTCATCGGCGCAAAGAACTGCTGCACGTTGTGGAACAGCAGCCCGATTAGGATGCCGACCGCCAGTCGCTGCCCCATGCCAACCTGGCGCAGTGGGCCGACGACAAAGCCGGTGGCGATGAGGATCAACCCCAGAATTGCAATCGGTTGGAGTATCGAGGACCACAACGCCACCTCGTAGGCAGCGGAGTTCAGACCTTCTTGACGCATGGAACGGACCTGTTGCCAAATGCCCCAGGTCGAGAGCGTGTTGGGATCGACGTAGACCCTGAGTCGNNATGGCTGGGTGTCCTGAGTCGGGTTTTCGTCTCCTTCGGCGTAAAACCGCGACTCCGACACGGAATCGAGCGTCCACTGCTGGCTCGAATTGTCGAACTCGGCAGTGCTCGCGAACCTGGCCACGCCCAACTCGCCATTCGGGTGGATTGTGTACTGACGGATCCCGTACAAACCGCCGTCCGGTGTCACTTCGTCGATTCCGGTGATCTGCTCCGCGTCGCGTGTCCAGAATGGCTTGGTTTGCCTCGCCTGCCGGTCCGGTCCCGTTGTTGATCGCTTGATGGATACTGCCAGCGACTCTGCCTTCGGTGCCACGAAGTCCACGATAGCCCACGAAGCGGCGAACACAGCAAGCACCGGGAGGACACAAGCTCCGAACAGCCGGAACACCGAGGTGCCAGACGCTCTAAGGACGGTGAGTTCGGACCTGGACGAAAGATTTCCCAACCCGATCACGGCTCCCAAAAACACCACAAAAGGGACCAGTTCGTGGATGCGTATCGGCATCCCCAATGCCGAGACCGAAAGCACGTCGGTGAAGTCGAACTGTGCGCTGAGCGCGCCCGCTTCGTCGACCACGCTGAAGAGGAACGTGAGAACGCTCACGCAAAGCAGTACGACACCGGTTGCGAGAAGCACGGTCTTGCCGATGTACCGATCAGTCTGCCCGAGAATCATGCGGGCCTCCAACTTCGCAAGAAAAGCGCTGTTCCGAGAATACCGAAGGCGATGTGGACGGGCGAGAACCCAAGCCACGCAAGGGCTGTCGAGCCGGACAGGCTGTCGCGAAGGAACACAAGCGCGAGGCCATAGACCAGGAAGATCAAAGTGCCGGGCACGATGCGACCAAACCTTCCGGCCCTAGGCGGGATGCGGGAGACACCCAATGCGCACAAGGCTCCGATCAATGTCAGGATCGGCATCGAGATTCGCCATTGGAGTTCAACGATCTGCTCGGGATCGTCGAGGTCAAGCGATCTGGTGGCAATTGAACGCGGTTCGCCCTTCCGCTCTTCGCCGGCTTCCGGCTCAATTCGCTGGCTCAGCCGCTCGAAACGCACACGACGCCAATCTCCCTGCCCGGGAACACCCACGTGCTGAACCCCGGAATCGAGGACGAGCAGGCGGTCGCCGCTGGCGTCGTCGCTCAGGTAATGGCCTCTCTCGGCACTCACGAGCGACTCCGGAGACTTCGCCAAGTCGATCAACAGGACGCCGATCAACTCCTTGCCCTCTCGGTCAACCTCCTCCACAAAGGTGACCCGATCGCCCCCAGAGAACACCCTGAACGAGCCGGGTATGATGGCGTCGAATTCACTTACGACGCGCTGCTCCGACACAAGCCGGACGAACTGGTGCCGCGCCATGGGCGTGAGAACCAGAGTCAAGGAACCGACGAGCAAGGCGACCGGCACTGCGAGCCCCGCGACCCAAGCGAGTGCACGCTCGGGGCCCATTCCGCCAGACACGAACACCGCATGCTCACGATCCGCGTGAATTCGTCCCCACGTGACCAGCACACCCAGAGTCAGGGCGAAGGGAGCCACGATTTCCACGAATTCAGGAAGGCGCAGCGCAATCATCACGCCTAGCGCCTCCGCAGCGATCTTGCCTGCGGCCGCCTGCTGCAAGTACACAGTGAACCGCGAACCGAGGCTGATCACCAAGAGAAGCACGAACACTGCGACAAATGTCGCGGCCATTTCCCTGCCGAAGTACCGAAATCCGGTTGTCATGACCAGCTGTTCGAACGACACGAGTCGCAGTTGCCAGAGTACATTGTCACCTGCGATGAGTTGGTGAAGCCAACGCGTGGCTTCATCGTGGCGTGAAACAGCTGAGCACGTGGTGGATCGGAGAGACGATAATCTGGCACATCTCAAGGAAGCAGGCATTGACCGGCACACGATGACCGAGGCCTTCCTCTACTTCCTACGAGATCGCGATGAGCTTGCCCGTTCGAGGTTCGCGTGCAGGCTCTCGCGGCGGGCCTTGCGCAAGTATCGAACAGTGCACTTGCGAACACCGGACGAGAAATCATCCCATCGTCTCGACTCGTTGATGTGGGAGTACCCAATGGGCTCGTTCCTGCCTCACGCAGTCGTTGGAACTCCCTACCACGAATCATGTCGCATCTTGATCGGGCACGAACCGGTTGAGGCAATTCGGGACGCTGTAATCATGAATCTCACCGAAGACATTCCTTCCGATTGGCAGAGATTCGATCGGATCGTGGAGATTGTGATCAAGCAAGAGGAAGAACGCGCAACTTTGCTTCGTGAGCGGTACGAGGAGTTCAACTCCCCCATCACGGAGTACCGACTGGATGACTGGGAGCCGTCGGAGTCGACCAGCTCGGCCGATGGCGAAGCAGAGCACGCACAGACCTGACGATGGAACTGAAAGGCGGGTTCGATCCCTCCAGCATGGAACAAGAACTCTACCGCTTCTGGGAGAGCGAGGGGCTCTTCGCGCCGCAGCCAGGAACCGGCAGGCCCTTCTGCATCGCGATCCCTCCTCCCAACGTCACCGGAACTCTCCACATCGGACATGCGTTTCAGATGTCCCTCATGGACGGGCTGGTTCGCTACCACCGAATGCTCGGGCGCGAGACCCTGTGGCAGACAGGAACCGACCATGCAGGGATCTCGACGCAAATGGTCGTCACCGAGCAACTGGCGGCAGAAGGCAAGTCGCTTCCGGACACCGGACGGTCCGCGTTCATCGATCGCGTCTGGGATTGGAAGGAGACCACCGGTGGCAACCTCACGCAGCAACTCCGAAGACTGGGAGCATCGATTGACTGGAGTCGAGAGCGATTCACCATGGACGACCGCTACGCCCGAGCCGTGCTTGAGGTGTTCGTCCGTCTCTACGACGAAGGTCTCATCTACCGCGGATCCCGAATGGTCAATTGGGATCCGTCGCTTCGGACGGCACTGTCAGATCTGGAAACCGAGACCGTCGAGGAGGATGGCTTCCTATGGCACATCCGCTATCCCCTCGCGGACGGGCAGACAACACAAGCGGGCGATCCGTTTCTCGTGATCGCCACCACCCGCCCCGAGACCATGCTCGGCGATTCTGCCGTGGCGGTCCATCCAGAGGACGAGCGTTACCAGCACCTAATCGGAAGTCGAGCGACTCTCCCGCTGGTTGGACGATCACTGGCCATTGTTGCGGACGAGCACGTCGACCGGGAATTCGGCACGGGTTGCCTCAAGGTCACGCCTGCCCACGACTTTGACGACTACGAGATCGGTCAGCGGCACGATCTGCCGGTCATCACCATCCTGACCGAAACAGCGCACGTCAATGACAACGCACCGACCAAGTACCAGGGCCTGGAGCGCTTCGAGGCTCGGGGCCGGATCGTCGCCGACCTCTCAGCGGATTCCATGCTTGAGAGCGTCAAGCCACACCGAATCCAGATTCCCCGAGGTGAGCGGTCCAAGCAGATTGTCGAGCCGATGGTCACCAAGCAGTGGTGGGTCCGCATCGCCCCGCTAGCGGAACCCGCGATCAGGGCGGTGGAGGCGGGGCGCGTTCGAATCGAGCCCAAGCGCTGGGAGAAGGTCTACTTTTCCTGGATGCGGAACATCCGCGATTGGTGCATCAGCCGACAGTTGTGGTGGTGACAACGCATACCCGCCTGGTACGACGAGGGCGGCAACACCTACGTAGGAAGATCAGAAGCCGAGGTTCGTGCCAAGTACTGCTTGGGAGACGACATTCGCCTCGAGCAGGACTC
>JAGWBL010000151.1 GCA_021295935.1 Pseudomonadales bacterium | reverse complement strand
GTCAGTCACGACAACGGGTTCGGGCAGATCTCGAAATGTCCCGTCGATGTCCGGGTACTTGAGTATGCGATTGAGTGCCGCAACGTACAGGTCGTTTCCTATGAGGGCGATGCCGGTGGGAAGATCCAGTTCGGAGCCGACCAGCACGACCTCGGGCTCCGTGAGTGAGTCCTCGTTCCACACGACCGCGTAAAGATTGCCCTGGCGCATCGAACCGACGTACAGCATTCCGGACTCGCTCTGCGCCATCTGTCGGGCACCCGGGACACGCTCTGTCAACACTTCGATGCTGAAGCCGTCGGGAACGGCCACACCCGAGGCCGCTAACACACTGAACAGCAGGTAGATAATCCTTTTCATGCCGAGATTCTACGATCAAGAGTCAGACAGGAGTCTGGTTGAGCAGACCGAGTTCCATTACGAATTGTGGCTGAAGAATCGGCATCTCGAAGAGGTCGACGGACAACGAGCCAGGCTGCGTTTCGTCGCTCGTGTGCTCGATTCGGGAGAGCAGGGTGTCGTTGCGCTACGCGAACCGGCAAGACGAACCCGTACACCAATCCCGGATTGCTGGTCGCGCGTACACAGACGGCTCACGGTTCGGAGAATTGCAAGAGGCTGGTGATAGCAACCAAGACGGTGGCGCTGCAGGATCAGCTGATGAAACGCGACTTGCCGGATCTGCGGTGCAACTCGGGACTGGAATTTTCCTTCGCGCTCGCCAAGGGCAGGCGGCGATATCTTTGCCCGCAACGTCTTCGAATGAAGCTCTCGGAATGGGGCCGGGAACCGCTCTTCCGGATGGATCGGAATTTTGAGACCTGCCAGGAGATGGATCGTAAGTTTTCGGGTCAGCAGTGGACCGGAGATCTGGACGAATGGCCGGACGATGTTTCGCCTATCAGGAGCCTTGTCACGACCGACCACGCAGGGTGCATTGGCCCGGACTGCGAGTTTCGGCGCTGCTGTCCCTACTTCTCGGCAAGGCGGGAAGTCTCGGATGTGAATCTCATCGTCGCCAACTACTCGTTGTTGCTCACCGACTTGCGACATGAAGCCGGCGTGTTTCCGGAATGGGAAGACTCCCTCGTGATTCTCGATGAAGCACACAACATCCCAGACGTTGCGCGGCAGACCTTTCGTCACAGCGTTTCACTAGATCTACTCTCCAAGTGGCCATCCAGTTGCGCCAAGTGGTTCAGCGGCGCTCCGGAGAACCACGGTCTCACGATCGATCTGGCTTCGGAAGTGATCCGTACCCTGCAGGAGGGGCAGGAGGCCGTTCAAGCAAGCTTGGGGTCACTCCAATCGCAATTGCCTGCACTGAGTTTCAAGGGCTCGAGCACGGATGACCAGCCGCACCTGCACCTCTTCGAAGTTGGAATCGACCTGACCGGCATCAGCGAACCAGCAGACACGCTCTGCGACCACTATTCCGCCGTGGCCGGGAAGGCGCAGGCAGCGTTCGAATCCCTGTCGAAACAGATTGAACGCGCCGAAGAAGTGGATTTCTCGGTTGCAAAGTGGATCGGAGAGTTGCGCATCCTGACAGAACAAGCTCGGGACATCGCACAGGGAGTGCGGCCGTTTCGGGGGGGGCAAAGGGTCGTTCCTTGGGCGCTGTGGGTCGAGTCGATGGAACTGGGCCGAAGAGACGCGGTGCTGCATTCAGTCCTGTTGGACGTCGGCTCGTTGCTGAAGGAGCGCCTCTGGGACCAGTGCGGGGGCGCGGTATGCACGTCCGCCACGTTGTATGCACACGATGGTTTCAGTTTCTTCAAGCGAACCGTGGGGATACCGGCGTCATCGCCTGAACTGAGAATTGAGAGCCCGTTCGATTTCGAGAACAACGTTCAGCTTCAAGTCCCGACGATGAAGAGCCGTCCTGGAGACTTGGAGTACGTCGAGGAACTCACGGAGATCCTGCCGACATTGCTGAAGCGCGAGCCCACGACATTGGTGCTCTTCACGGCAAGGCGCATGATGCTCGATGTGTGGGACCGATTGCCGAGACACATGCGGGATAGATGCCTCGTGCAGGGACACTTGAGCATGGATGCACTGCGTGCCAAGCATCGCCAGCGGGTGGGAGACAACCAGCCGAGCTGCATATTCGGTCTGTCGACGATGGGTGAGGGCATCGACATGCCCGGAGATCAATGCCGTCACGTCGTGATTGTCAGGCTGCCGTTCGCTCCGCCGGACGATCCAATCTTCAAGAGTCGAGAGCAACTGCTCGAGCTGCAAACTGGGCAAAGAGGGCGCGGATTCATGAAGCTTTCGGTGCCGGAGGCAACACTGAGACTGAAGCAGGCCTGCGGTCGATTGGTTCGACGAAAGGAGGACACAGGCATCATCACGATTCTGGACAGGCGGATCGTTGACAAGTTCTACGGGGCGGGGATGCTGGACGCGTTGCCGCCCTACCGTCAGGTGATCGAGAGCTGAATCCGGATTCGGTCGGGCGCGGCGACTGCTTGTCGGCGAGCTTGGACAGCTGGTTCGTTTCCAGTGCCCGGGCGCGAGTCGCTCTTGCTGGCTTGAGCTCCGCCCTACCCGAGTCGCTGCGCAAGCTGGCGACCGTGATTGCAAGTCAATTGCTGGATCGGAACGCTCGCACTGCGGCGATAAGCGGACCGCCCGGCTGTGGAAAGACGACTCTTGCCGGCGCGATTGGGGAAGCTCTGCAGGTTTTAGGCAGCGATGCGGTGATTCTGAGCCTTGACGACTTCTATCTCACAAGGAACGAACGAGAGCGTCTAGGCAGAACGGTGCATCCCTTGTTGCGCTCCCGTGGCGTTCCCGGCACTCACGACGACGAGCTCTTTGCTGGTTGTCTGCGCGACTTGCTCGACGGCAAGAGTGTACGCGTGCCCTTGTTCTCCAAGGACATGGACGATCGATGTGGATGGACCGAGATCTCTCGAAAGAGTGGTCCGGTGATCGTCGAGGGATGGTGCGTCGGCGCACGTCCCGAAGGCAAGGCGCGATTGCAACGGCCCTGCAATCAGCTCGAGAGGACGCTCGATCCAGAACAAGTCTGGAGACGCTACGTAAACCGAGCGTCGGCGCGGATGGAGTCTGGCTGGATGACAGCGATCGAGGTGGTTGTGTTCCTTTGTCCACCCGATCTTGAGCGTGTCCACAACTGGCGATTGGAACAGGAGACCGAGCGTGTGCCTGCCCGTCGCATGTCCAGCGCTGGGTTGCAAGACTTCCTGAGCCCACTGGAACGACTTGTCGGTTGGATGGTTGTCGACTTGCCTTCACGTGCCGACATCGTTGTCGCTCTGGGACCGGTTCGCGAGGTCAGGTCGATCCGGGTCCGGTCAGTACGGCCGCAGGAAGCAGGGTGCTAATGTCGCACTCCACCCACGGTCACGAACGTCTATCATTCAGCAACCGAGACCGGACGGAGTCGGCCTACCGTCCGCGTTCCTCCCTGGATATGCGCGCCAACGCCCCGTGAATCGCGGTGACGAATCGCTCGCGGTACGGATTGGCGCCAAAGGCTGATCCTGTCCAATCTCGCACGATCTCTTCGACTGCGTCGGAACCCGTGAGTCTGGAGCCGCGAATCTTTCGCTGAAGGTTCTCGACTTGCAACGCAACACGTTGCTGTGCGTCCTCGGCGGGTGAATCGACACCAGCAAGCATCTCCGCTCGAACGGTCAGCGTGCGAAGGTTGTCCGCGTCGCCAGGAGCTCGCTGCTCAAACCATTCGGCGTGCGAACCTGCAGACTCAAGCCAGTCCGCCGGCACTCCATCCTCGGACTCCTCAAGATCCGCCAATTGGCCTTCGATTTCAAGTGCCCGTGTGAACCTGTGAGTCCACGCTTCCGTCTCGGCGCTGGCGATCGATTCGCGTGCCGTGCGGGCAATCGACGAAATTTCCTTCTGCAACCGGGATCGTGTCCGTTCGGGAAGCGGCATGCCGTCAATCTCGACACGTGCCTGTCGCACGAGTTCCAGATCGGGTGTTTCACCGTTCTCGATGGATGAACTCACTGCATCCGAGACTTCGGAGACACGCCGATGCGCCCTTGCGACTTCGTCGTCGACCTCGGCCTTGCGCTGGTAGTATCGATTCGATCGATCCTGGAACACCTGGTCGCAAATCTCGCGAAACTCGATCCAGAGTCGTTGCTCGGCATTCCTACGGGCTGGACCAATCTTCTTCCAATACGCCTGCAGTTGCTTGATGCGATAGACCAGCTCGTCGTTTTCCAGAGCTTGGTCCTCGTAACCCGCTCTGGCTTTCTCGATGATAGCCCGCTTC
>JAGWBL010000150.1:2050-5814 GCA_021295935.1 Pseudomonadales bacterium | reverse complement strand
CCAAGAGAAAAAGGGCCGTTCTGAATAAGATCCATGTACTTGGTGGCAAGGATATGGATTTCGTTCTTTCCTGTTGCATCGATTGGAAACTTGCCCCCCGCAGCAGCAACGAGGACAGGCCAAGTGGCGTCCTCTTCATCGTCAAGTTCCTTTACCCGACCCCTCTCTGGGTGTTCCAATTCGAAGGTTCCGCTCCAGTCGACGCTTACGAACCCGAGTCCAATCTTTGCCAAGAGTGAAGACTTCCCAACCTTATTCAACGGAATTTCAAAGGCGGCCGCCAACGACAAGTACTGAGCTCCAGTCGTATCCACGTCGAAGGAAGTCAGAACATACCCGTTTTTTCTTTCCCAATCGGTGTACGCATATGCAAAATTTTCAGGATCAGCCGCTGGAGTCTGATCAAGCATGAGCTCAAGGCCGAACGCTCGATTGAAGCGGTACCCAAAGCCCAACTTCAGTCCGACGCCGCGACCGAGGTCAACTTGCCAATTGTATTCATCTCTTTGGTAGAATGAGCCGCCTGCGTAGGCATACGACCCTTGCTGGTCGGTCGAGTGCCCAAGAGCAGGAAACGTCAACAGCAGGGAAAGGCCCACAGCGAGGATTCTCTGAGTGGTTCGTCCGGAGACACCTAGTTCTCGAGAGTCGCTCATGTCGAAGTCTCCTTCCTGTCCACTAATCCAGCTTCAGGCGTGAACGCCCTGCCTGAGCTTGCTCTGGTTTCCTCCCCAATTTCATTCGCGATCGACGCCAACCCCAAGAAAACCCTCGTTCCCGTAGTCTGAATCAATCTCATTTCACCCTCCTCGTGAAATCAAGCTCGCTAGTGCCAGCCCCGCGTCCTGTCGAGACCTGCACCCTTGCATTTCTGGTCCGGTGCGCGTTCTCTTTGGAACCACGAAACCGAAGACCGTAGCGCATAATAGCAAGAGAGCGCTCCATTCGTGTGGTCTGTTTTCGAAGAACGTTCCGGAGACATTGTGGAGTTCCGCTTTCTGCCGCCTACTTGCCGTCGCCGATGGAAGGGGCGAATCCGTCTCGTCCATTGTACAAAACGACATCCGCGGCATGAATGTCATGCGTCTTTGCCTCCTGACCATGGTTCACGCACGCCGCACTCTACGAGGCCCAGCTCTTCCCCGAATCCAAGTTTCTCATAGTCTCCGCCTTGGAAATTTCATTCGTTGCTGTTCCGTTCCCTTTTCCTCGGCTGCTCTCGGATTGGTCCCGGAAGCTGTGGTCCGCCAGTCGCAAACGCAACAGGCCTGCACCAAGTCGAGTTGGGATTCTGTTAGGCAAGGGCCTCCTGCTGTGGCCAATTCGAGTTTCATACAACCGAAGGACACTGAGTCAGCGTCACGCGGGCAGAATACGGAACTGACCCGGGATGGGCGAAGTCCGAGACGCTCCGTCGCCGTCCTGCTGCGGGTCGGGTGATGCACTCGGATCACGGATGCCAGTGCGCCTCAGACACCTTCCGGGCGGCCCTTGGCAGACGTGGCTTCCGGCAGTCAATGGGCCGGATCGGGCACTGAATTGACACCGCGTTCGCGGAGCCGCTGTTCGCAACTTGCAAACAGGAAGCGCTCACGTAGATTCCAGAAAGTGTCGAGGGTCTTCCGGAATGCTTGTCGAGCTGCTTCGATGACTGGTAGTGCCGGACGTTCACACTCTAGACAAAGGAACCTGAGTCTCAGGAAGTTGGAAGGAAGGCTGGCCGGGGACCAATTCAGTCGAATTGGAAGGGTCGCACAGAGCTGGGCAGTCGCATGATGCTCCTTGGGTCTGCGGGGGGATTCCGGCTTTGGACCTTCGTCCGCGAGCACAGGGACCTCCATTCCCCGAACTTCGAGAAAGGCTATCGCGGCCGGTTTCCGGGGCCGTCCGGCCCCGGGAATGCAGTGCCTGCTTGATTCTTGGTATCCCCATGAATCAGTCACTTGGGAAGTTCAACCGCCGAAGTCTAGGATGAACTGCAGCAATGGGATCATCGATCGCAGCAATCTTCCATAGACCTGCGGCTTAGCGTGCCGGCATCGCTTTCTTGTCGGAGCTCAGGCTACTGTGTAGATCGGCCCCGTGGGCCGCTCCGTTCTACAACACCCCTTGGCCCGCAGCGAGACCGTCGCTAACTTCAATGTCGAACACGAACTTCTCCCCGGAAACCTCCACCACATGTTGATTCGGATCTCCCGGGGCCAGCTCCACGGCGAGGGTCTCGTGAGCGACGTAGTCCGAGTGTTCCGATACGGCCTCGAGCAATCGATTCGAACCGCTGTAGGTCACGCGGATGCGATCCGAGACGTCCAGTCGGATGTCTTTTCGCGCGCGTTGGATGCGATTCACAACTTCCCGGGAAAGTCCTTCTCGTATGTTTTCCTCGGTGGGTTCGCAGGCCATGGAGATGCTGATCTCCGAGTCGGAAACTACGGCAGTCGCTTCCTGCGGAATCTGGCGAACGATCAGATCGTCCTCGGTGAAGACCTCGCCGTCGATGCGAACTGTCCCGGTGTCCTGGAACTCCTGCACCGCCGCGGAATCAAGCATCTCGATCCGCCTCTTGAATTCGGGCATGCGCTTCCCAAGACGCCTTCCGAGTTTGGGGAAGTTCGGCGCTGCGCGCAACTCGATGTACGCCGATATGTTCGAGTCGAATCGAACGTTCTTGACGTTCAGTTCCCTCTTGAGCTTGCCTTCCAGAGCTTTCGCGCCGTCGAGCAGCGCCTGGTGCCGATGGATCACCACCAGTTCCGGCAGGGGTGTACGAAGGCCCACTCCCTTGTCTTCCCGTCGTTTTCTCCCCAGCAGGATGACTCGGTGAACGCGCTCCATCGAACGTTCGAGTTCCGAATCGACCAATTCGCCTATTGGTTCGGGAAAACTGCAGAGATGCACTGACTCGGCAACGTCTGAAGCCGTCCTGAGTTGGACGAGACCGTGGAAGATGTGCTCGGCGAGAAAGGGTGCGCACGGAGCCATTGCAAGCGTCAAGTCGTGTAGTGAACCGTACAGGGTCGCGAACGCCCACTCCTTGTCTTCGGACATTCCTTCGCCCCAGAAACGGGCTCGGTTCAGGCGGATGTACCAGTTGGTCAGTTCCTCGATGTAGGCGACGAGTTGCGGAACGACCTTGTACAAGTGGTACAGCTCCATTTCCCGTTCGATCTTCAGCTTCAGCGACTGGAGTCTTGACAGAATCCACCGGTCGTGGATGTTCTCGGACGTCGGCAGGTCCGCGGAAGCCCGCCAGTCGTCAGCATGTGCGTAGATCTTGAGGAACGAGTACGCGTTGTACCAGGGAAGGAGCACCCGACGCGCCATGTCCCGAACTCCGCCGTCCGAGAAGCGCTGTTCAACACCTCGCACCAGCGCGGAGTTGATCAGGTACAGTCGCATGGCGTCAGCGCCGTAGATGTCGATCAGGGTCTTGGGCGGTGTGTAGTTCCTCAGGTGCTTCGACATCTTCTTGCCGTCCTCCGCAAGAACCATGCCGTTGACGATGACGTTCCTGAACGCGGGCAATCCGAATACTCCAACCGACAGCACCATCAGCGTGTAGAACCATCCGCGCGTCTGGTCCAGGCCCTCTGCGACAAACTCCGCGGGAAAGCCGCTCTCGAACGCCTCCTTGCACTCGAACGGGTAGTGCTGGTGTGCGTACGGCATGGAACCGGATTCGAACCAGCAGTCCAGCACTTCGGAAACGCGCCGATAGGTGCCGGGTTCGCCTTCGCACTTGAAGCTCAGGTCGTCGACGAACT
>JAGWBL010000150.1:0-2032 GCA_021295935.1 Pseudomonadales bacterium | reverse complement strand
TTCCCGCAGCTCGGCCCTTGACCCAATGCACTTGGTGTTCGCGGTCAGGTCGTTGCGCCAGATCGGCAACGGTGTTCCCCAGACTCGGTTTCTCGAGATCGCCCAGTCGATGGCGTTCTCAATCCAGTTTCCGAACCGACCCTGCTGAAGGTGTTCGGGCACCCAGTGCACGTGCCGGTTTGCTTCGGCCAATTCCTCTCTCATTGCGGAGGCACGCACGAACCAGGTGGGTACAGTGCGATAGATGAGCGGCGAACCGGAGCGCCAGCAAAACGGATAGCGGTGCTTTTTCGCGCCGACTTCGAAGATTGCGTCACGCTCCTTGAGCCAAGCCACGATCTTCCTGTCGGCGTCCTTGATGTACATCCCTTCGAAGTCCGCGACCGGGTCCAGGAACCGTCCGCTCAGCGACACGGGACAGCGATTCGAGGGAATGCCCTCGCGGTTGGCTACGCGAAAGTCGTCCTCTCCGAACGACGGAGCCTGCTGAACCACGCCGGTTCCGTCCTTGGCGGTCACGTACTCGTCTGCAACGACCACGAACGCACCGCGCGTTCGGTCTTCAAGGAAGTAGGGAAAGAGAGGCTCGTAGTCCCATCCCACCATTTCGCGCCCGAGCCGCTGGTCCAGCACTTCCAGCTCGTGTCGCATCTGGTAGTCGGCCAGGCGATCCTTCGCAAGCCAGACTCGCCGTCCCGACCTGGTCTCGCGGACCTTGACGTAACGAAGGTCCGGCCCCACGCACAGCGCGAGGTTGGACGGCAGCGTCCAGGGAGTGGTGGTCCATGCCGCGATGCAGCTGTCGTCGTGCCTGAGCTGGAAGAGAACGGTGACCGAAGGATCCTGGACCTCGCGAACGTCCATATTCGCTTCGAAATTCGAGAGCGGAGTCTCCAGAACCGTGGAGACTGGCATCACCTTCTCGCCTTCGTATATCAGGCCGCGGTCCCACAATTGCTTGACGACCCACCAGACGCTTTCCATGTACGAGGCGTCCATGGTCTTGTAGTCGTTGTCGAAGTCGACCCAACGACCGAGCCGCTCGATGATCTGCCTCCACTCCCTGACGTAACGCTCTACGATCCCTCGGCACTCGGCGTTGTAGCCAGCCACTCCGAGCTTGGCCAGCGCTTCATGGGTGGGCATGCCAAGTTGCTTGTCGATCTCGTGCTCGATGGGAACGCCATGACAATCCCATCCGAACCGTCGCTCGACATACCTGCCCTTCATGGTCCAGTAGCGCGGAATCACATCCTTCAGTACCGAAGCGAGAAGATTCCCGTGATGAGGAAGCCCAGTGGCGAACGGCGGTCCGACGTAGAACACAAACGGCTTTCCAGCGCGAGTCCGCTCCAGCGACTTCTGGAACATTCCCGACTGCTGCCACCGCTCGAGGACTTGCTCTTCGATTCGTGGAAGAGACAATCTCTCTGAATCTGATGACGGATCAGGCATGGCCGAAGGCACTGGATGGCGGGCGGATTCTATCCTTGGACAAGGTGGCATCCTGAGTGTTCGCCTACGTCGGCTGGGCTGGAAACATGGACTTGAAGGCACACTCGAAGCTGTGGAGTCGTGCCGACCGGGTTGCCGTCTGAGCGCTTGTTGAGCGGTTGTGGAACACCGCAGGCCAAGTCTCAGATAGGATGGCTTGTGCACTCTTCCCGAAAGGGTACAAAGGGGTGTTGCCCGCCCGTTCCGATCCCTCCGAGGCGTCGTTTCCGTTCAGTCTTGAAACACGAAGGCCTGGGTCGTAGCCTCGTGTAGCGATCCGCGATGCTCTACAACCTCTCACGCTCGCGATAAGCCCGACAGATTCGACCATGCAGCCATCCAAGGCACCGGTAGCCCAAGCAGAGCCGCGAGACGTTCCTCCTCCATTGTGGGCGTTTCCGTGGTACTTGGCAGGGAGCAGCGCCTGGGTCGGGGCAATGACTCTCCAAAGCAAGCTCGTGACCTGGCTCCAGGTCGATACTCGTCAGCAGCCACCGTCGGTTCTGGGCATGGTTCGGACGTTGATGAGTCTGCCTCC
>JAGWBL010000149.1 GCA_021295935.1 Pseudomonadales bacterium | reverse complement strand
GTCGAGCTTGCTGATGGCATCTTCCACATGAGCCGTGGCCAGCTCGATCCCGATCACTTCAGGGAGTTGCCTGCCGGAATCCAGAACTCGTCGCGCATAAAGGGCTTTCTGCACGGTGCGAGACAACGCGATCTCGGCGGCGAGCCGATCCTGAAGAATGGCGCGTTCCAACTCGGGGAGTTCCCGCAGCGCATCGATCCCCTGGTGGCTCACGGCGACACCGGGCGCCGAAAGATCACCCAGCCGATCCAGATTCACCGGTGAGGCGCTCGCCACGGCATCATCCAGTTCGGTTGCGATGCTCTCCGTGGCATCGTTGAGCTTGGATTGCAATCCCGTGCCGGGTGTCGTCTCGGGGACGCAGGATTCGCATGTGCGGACGGCAACTTCGCCCACGACATCCGCGAACCACACTGCCGCATCTCCGGGTGCCGGCCACACCGCTGCGAGGGGCAGATCCGAACTCGCAGGCAGAGGCGCTGATTCCGCAACAGGTCGTCCGGACACCACGTTGAACCCGGCTGCCGCGACGTCCGAAGTCAACTCAAGAGGTTCTTCGTCATCCCCGCCCGCACCACCGCCGATCCAAGGCAAGCCATTGTCTCCGTTTGAACCCTCGACTGCTTCTTGCGCACTGACGGGATCATTGGTAGGAATGCCCATCTGGACTTTCCAGTCGTTGCCCTTGGAGAGAACCACAAGGTCGTGGTAGGGGTTCTTGCCCTGAGCGATCTGCGCTTCCATGGTTTCGCAACTCTTCGTCGCGAGCTGAACCTTGGTTTCTGCTCGAATCAGAGCGCCTTGGAACAGATCGTAGAGTCCGGGATTCGCTCGTTGCAGGATTAGCGCCGGCAGCGACGCGATGGCCGCAGTCGCTGCGCTTGTCATCGCGTCCACCATGTCGTCCACTCCATCGGCAATGCCATTCAGCGTGTTGGCAACCCCGATCACTGGGTCAAATTTCCCACAACTGAAACCCGCACCGAGTTCGGCGGATCCGGAGAGTTGGATGGATACCGTGTCCCCGCCAATCCCGGCGGCATTCGGCGTTGCGCCTCCGACTTCGTAATACCAGTCCGCGAGTTCCGCTGGTGCCGGCGGTGAAGCGAGCGGCTGCTGCATCGTTGCCGCCAGCAGCAGCAGGATGGGCGCAGCGCGGTATCGAAAGACGATCATGGCCAGGCCACCACCTGCGTGGAACCGACGAACCGCTGGCCAGCCTTCCGGCAGCACTTGTACGGACGCCAGAGATTCCATATCCACTCCCGCGATTCACCTACTCGTCCTCCACCCCAGGAGGATCGGTCGGCAAGGTCATTGACGCCGAAACTGGAGCACTCTGATTCGGCATTGGGCAACACCATCTGCCACAAGCCGGAACTCGAATCCCGTTCGTACAGGTGCTTGGGAGGCCAGTGCCCTGTTCCCCGGCTCTCGAACGGCAGTCGCACTCGGTGCTTTTCGCTACGCGTGACGATATCGCCTGCGCGTTGCGCCACCAACGCAGCGGCCTTCCCAGCATCCGACTGCCTGGTCCATCCCGTACGCGGATACACGGCTCCCCACGTGTGCAGAGGCCAATTGCCGACTTCACGCAACCCGGGCACGAACGCAGCCGGTCGGAGCCGATCGATCGTTCCTTGTCGCCACTCCACCACATCGATCGCGGAGGTCCAGTACGGCTTGAGAGGAAGTGTTTGTGGAGCGCAGACGTAGTCGAATGCCGCAAAGTCTCCGAACTCCACAAGCGGATGGCCGGTGGCGTCAGCCTCGTGGAATCTCAGTCCGGAGCGACCTTCGAGCAACGATCCGGGAGGGGTTCCGCCCGTCAATCTCGCCCATGTCTCGATGCTTGCCGTCCAAGCGTCACCGTAGACAGCGCGCAGTTCAGCCCATGGATGCGCTTCGTGCTGACCGTAGACACTCACCACCAGGTCCGGACGAAAGTGCCCGACCTTGGGCGATGCGCGAATCTTGCAACCGTCAAATCCGCATCGCAACCAGTAGCAGGCTCCGATCACTCGCCAATCTGAACACTTCCCGATTCCACGCACGGCGATGGCAGCGATCTCGTCACTGGTGATGGCAAGGCCTGGCTTTGCAAGCAGCACCGCGATAGTTGCGGCCAGCGCAGCCACAACAAATCTGCGCCGCCGGAGGACGCTCGTCTGGCCGTGGCGTGCTGGCGTGAAGAAAGTGTGCATTTCAGCTTGCACCTGGGTGTAGGCGGCAAGCTTCGCCTGAACAGCATCGGCTTGCTGAAAGGAATCGTTTCTCCTCTTGACTCGATTCCTTGAGAGGCTTCTTCTCGATTCTGGTAGTGAACTCGGTGCTGCGGCCGGGTGTCAACCTGCAGTCGGCTCTTTACCGAGCTCAAAGCCCCCCAGGCAAGAGCGCGGAAGGTTGCCGAACGCTCTAGCCGGTGCAAGCCTCCGCGCGCCAACGGACTACACTTGAGACCTTTCTCTCCAGGAATTCCACGTGTCAGTCCATCTTGCACAAGCGTACGAGACTCTTTCGGCACGCGTCGACCACAGCGAGCCTCCTTCGGAGTGGTACGAGATCTCCAAGGACCGAGTCAATGCGTTCGCAGACATCACCCTTGACCATCAGTGGATCCACGTGGATGAGGAGCGATCGCGAAACGGCCCGTTCGGCAAGACCATTGCGCACGGCCATCTCACCCTCTCGATCATGGGGCAGCTGCCAAGTCCCCAGCCACGTGAACGCCTTCGCCTCGAGGGTCATCGACTCACCATCAATTACGGATTCGATCGGGTGCGATTTCCAGCGCCGGTGCCAGTGGGCTCAAGAATCCGCATGCAGTCGACTCTGAGGCGCGTCGAGGTCAAGGGAGGCATGATCGAGCTGATGAACGAAATAGTGGTGGAGGTCGAGGGCCAGGACAAGCCTTGCTGCGTCGCGGAGAGCCTGACACGATTGGTCTTACAGTAGCAGGGCGACCATATCACCTTGTCACAAACGTCTAGAGAGGCCCCGATGACCGTCACTTCATACACGAACGTCCGACTCTGGGACGGCAAGAGCGACACATATTCCAATCACGACGCCATCACTGTGGACGGTGATCGCATCGTGTCCCTGTCCGCCGACCGCAAGAACGGCGTGGACTGCAACGGCCTGACAGCCATTCCCGGCCTCATGGATGCGCACGTCCACATGACCATCGATCCAGACATCCGCGGCACAGCGGAGCAAATGGCCTTGCCGTCAGATCAAGTTCGCCTCGCCATGGCGGAGCGGGCAAGGCGGATGGTTCAGGCAGGCATCACCACCGCTCGAGACCTGGGCGGAGGCAAGTGGCTGGAAATCGAGCTTCGAGAGCGGATTCTGCGAGGCGAGATTCCGGGTCCCCGGCTGCAATGCGCGGGTCAGCCGGTCACGTCAGTGAAGGGTCACTGCTGGTTCTGGGGAGGTGAGGTCGCTACCGAGCAGGATGCCGTCGATGTCATCGATCGACAGAAGCGCAGGGGAGCGGACCTGATCAAGATCATGGCGACCGGTGGCAAGCTGACGAAGAGCACCAATCCCGGCGTTGCGCAATTCAGCACACGAGAACTGGAACACATAGTGGCCGCTGCGGAGGAACGGGGGATGCGCACCGCCGCCCATTGTCACGGCACCGCTGGCATCGGGAACGCCGCGGCGGCATGCGTCACCACGATCGAGCATTGTTCGTGGATGGACGAAAATCAGGATCGTTCCGCGTTCGATGAAGACATCGCGGCATGCATTGGACGGAATGGTTGTTTCGTTTCCCCGACCATCTACGACAAGTGGACCGGGATCTGGAACAAGTCCGAT
>JAGWBL010000148.1 GCA_021295935.1 Pseudomonadales bacterium | reverse complement strand
GCCGGGAGTGTCACATGAGCTTGTTGACTTCGTAGGTTGTCGGTAAGCTCAAGCGCCCCGTCCTCGATTGAGGTCATTCATTCCGACGGAAGTGGCGAGCTGACGGTCGCTGCATTCAATTCAGTGCACCCAGTCCCTGCTGAGGCGTCGCGTACGCAGGCGCGGCGCAATTTCTCAAATGGCCCTGGACCCCAGGGCGAAGGTCTCCTCCAACACCCAAGCCTTCCGGCAGACGCGTGCAACGGAGGATCCACTGCCAGCCAGAGGCCCCGGTTCGGCACATGCCCGGTCGATTCTCGACTTCAACGCTCTCCGTCGCAATGAGTCCGCCGGCATCCGCGGCGAGTTCGAAGCGTTCTCCAGGACTGCTCGCCACGTGTCTCGCATCAAACTCATGATCTCCTTCCTCAGGCGCCATTGAAACCACAGCGCTCGATGTGGCGGTATCTTTGGAACAGATCCGCCTGTGCATGCATCGTCGCCCCGCCCAAGTCTGATCCTGCCTGCATGCAAGAAGTGCAACTCGTTCGCGATGAGAAGGACCTCAAGGAACGCCTTCGACCCAGCGTCGAAGTCGTTTCGCCGAGGCCTCCGGGTAGTCTCGGGGTCCGATTGCGCGTTGCCGGTCAGGAATCGCACGCCGATGCCCCGATGCGCTGCACGCACAACGCACCCAGAATTGACAACCCCAGTGGCATGGCAATTTCGCCAGCATCATCCTTGGGGTTTCTGAGACGAGCCCGTGCCGCTATCGTGCTGCCCGAAGGCCTCCGTCGAAATCCGTTGCAGGGCCCTTCGGCATGAAACGCGCCAGATCGTCTTGCCGGAGCCAGTCGTCCAAGGTGGGGCAGAAGCAAAGGCCGCTGCTGCGCGGTGTGCGTCGAACCTGGCATCGCAGTGAGCTTCTTCGCGAAAATCCGCGAGGAGTCTACGCTCACGGCCAAGTCGACGGACTGCTAGACTTCCAAGTCCACATGGCGAGCGCTCCCGGGGCGTTCGTAGCGCAACAAGGCCCGGAGGTCTCGCCACAGCGGTGTCCGACGCCACACCCGACCAAATAGACCTCTCTGCCAAGGGATCGGTCGTCGCCGCAGGCACTGCGCTTTCCCGAGTAACTGGCCTCGTCAGGGACATCTTTCTCTCCGCGTTTCTCGGAGCGACGGCAGCGGCGGATGCGTTCCACCTGGCCTTTCGCATTCCCAATTTCTTCCGACGACTCCTGGCGGAAGGGGCGTTCGCGCAAGCGTTCGTGCCAGTGTTGAGCGAGTACCGCGAGAAGGGAACGTTGGCAAGCGCCCAGCAGTTTGTGCGAGTGATGTCCGGAAACTTCGCCGGATTCCTGGTAGTTGTCTGCGGGCTGGGATCTTCCGGCGCCGCGTTGCTTGTGCTGCTGTTCACGCTGGGTGCCTGGCAATCCGACATGCGGTTCGAGCTGGCAACGGATCTGGCCCAGATCATGTTTCCGTACCTCGGCTTCATGGCGCTCACGGCGTTTGCGGCCTCGGTGCTCAACAGCTACGACCGTTACGCCGTGCCTGCGTTCACGCCGGTTCTGCTCAATGTCGTCTTGGTTCTGTCCGTTCTCGCGGCACCGTTGCACCCAGAACCGATATTCATGTTGGCTTGGGGGGTTCTCGCAGCGGGGTTCGCACAGCTGCTCCTGCAGTTTCCCTCGCTCTTTCGAACCAGGTTCCTGGTGGTGCCGCGAGTCGACTTCAAGCACGCAGGGGTGCGTAAGGTGCTCTTGCTTTTGGGGCCAGCTGTGCTAGCAGCGTCTGCGAGCCAGATCAACGTTCTGGTCGGCACCATCCTGGCTTCGCAGCTAGTGGTGGGGAGCGTGTCGTGGATCTACTTCGCGGAGAGATTCCTTGCGCTTCCGATCGGGACCGTGGCGATAGCCCTGCGCACGGTCATCCTGCCAAGCCTGTCAAGAATCTATCAATCCAACTCAATCAACGATTTTTCTTCCACATTGGACTGGGGAACGCGTTTGGGTCTTTTGCTGGGTCTGCCCGCCGCCGTAGGCCTGTATTTCCTGGCTGAACCCATCATCGCCACCATCTACCATCGCGGCGTGTTCGAGGCCGCCGACATCTGGATGTCTGCTGCCGCGGTTCGCGCCTATTCCGTGGGCGTATTGCCAATGGTGCTGATCCTCATTGCGGCTCCAGGGTTCTTCGCGCGCCAGAACACCAAGACTCCGCTCAAGTACGCTTTGATCTCTGTCGCCGCAAACGTGTGTGCATGTCTGGGGCTGTTTTGGTGGTTGGGACATGTCGGCATTGCGTTCGGAACCAGCGTCGCGTCCATACTCCAGTGCTACCTGCTGTACAGAAGGCTGCTGGGAGATGGGGTGTACCGACCTTCACGGGCGCTGTTCCGGGCGGCAGTGGCATGCCTTGCGGGAAGTGCAGTGATGGCCTTGACGCTCGTTCAACTCTCGCCCGATGCTGCCCTCTGGGCCTCGCTTGACGAGATGGAGCGCATCCTCAGGCTAGCCTGCCTTGTAGGCGTGGGGTTGATGGTGTACCTGCTCGTGCTGTTCATGCTGGGTGTGCGACCCAGACATGTGTTGCATCGCGTCTGAGTCTCCTTGGACATGGAACTGATTCGCGGCCTGCACAACATTCGAGAGTCGCACCACGGGTGCGTGGCAACCATCGGCGTATTCGACGGATTGCACCAGGGGCATCGCATGTTGCTGGAAGACCTCGCCCAAAAGGCTCGGGATCTCTCGATCCCGAGCGTGCTTGTCACTTTCGAGCCGCATCCGCAGGAGTTCCTGCATCCTAGCGAGGCGCCGCCTCGATTGTCCACGCTGCGAGAGAAGTTGTACCTGCTTCGTGGAACCGGGATAGATCGAGTTCTCGTGCTTAGATTCGGCAATAGGATCAGGTCCGTTTCGGCACGGGATGCCGTGAAGCACTTCTTCGTTCGACGACTGGGCGTTCGTCACCTAGTTGTCGGTGATGACTTCCGCTTTGGTCGCGACGCAGAGGGCGACCATGAGTTGCTCTTCAACATGGGAGATGAGCTGGGCTTCGGAGTCAGCCGGCTGGAAACGCACGGCGACGGGACTGCGAGAGTTTCGAGTTCTCGGGTTCGCCAGGCCTTGAAGCGGGGCGACCTGCATCGCGTGCAACGTCTGCTCGGACGCCCGTACTCCATGGTCGGACGGGTGTCGCGCGGAAGGGGGTTGGGAGCCAAATTGGGCATTCCGACAGCCAACATGCGACCTGGAAGAATGAACTCGCCCTTGGCCGGGATCTTCGTTGTCTCCGTCGAGTGTTCGCAGGGGCGGTTCAAGGGAATCGCTAGCATGGGCACACGTCCAACAGTGCAGGGATCCGAGATGCTTCTCGAAGTCCACCTCCTCGATTTTCAAGGTGACCTGTATCAGAGCATCCTGACGGTCTCGTTCCTGCACAAGGTCAGGGAAGAGTTGCGCTTCGACTCATTGGAGACATTGACGGCGAGGATGAGAAGCGACATCCAAGTGGCTGAACGCTGGTTTGCCGAGCGCGGAACGCTGTCGAGTTGAGTGAGCGAACGGGTTTGGAAGAAGATTCGCAGGAGTTCGAGAACGGCGGAACTCGCAATCGCCGCCACGTGTGGGCTTGGTACGCGCTCTCCTTGGGGCTCGTTTGCGCAGACCAGCTGACGAAGCTGTCAGCGGTCGCAGGATTGCAGGACGGACCGACGTATTTGTTGCCGTTTCTGGCATTGCGTCTGGCCTGCAATACCGGAGCGGCCTTCAGCATTCTTCAAGGCCTCAGCGGGCTGCTGGCAGTCGTCGGAGTGGTGTTCGGAGCATACTTCGGGTGGTTGA
>JAGWBL010000004.1 GCA_021295935.1 Pseudomonadales bacterium | reverse complement strand
CCTGCCGGTTCAGCACTCTTCGGATCAAATCGATGCCGCTGACGATGTTGCCCCACTGGTCGCTGCCTCCCAGCTGCACGCTGCAATCGTGGCGCTTGCACAACTCCAGGAAGTCGTTGGCTTGCAACAGCATGTAGCTGAACTCGGTAAACGAAATGCCTCCCCGCTCCCTCTCGAGGCGCGCCCTCACCGAGTCACGCCGAATCATGGCATTGACCGAAAAGTGCTTGCCCCGGTCTCGGAGGAACTCGACCAGATCCAAGTAATCGGTCCACTCGAGATTGTTGACGATCCGACCCCGGTTCGAGCCGTCCAACTCAAGAACCTGGCAGACCTGTCGCTGAATTGCCTCACACGACCTGACTACCGTTGCGCGATCCAACAACTGCCGCTCTGTGGCCTTGAACGACGGATCACCGATGAGTCCTGTCGCTCCACCAATCACGGCAATCGGTATATGCCCCGCTTCGCGCGCGCGACGCAGCGCCAATAGGGGTACCAAGTGCCCGATGTGGAGACTGGGCGCAGTTGGATCGTATCCCGCGTAGATGCAACGTGGACGCTCCATCAAGTGCGCCCTGAGGGCAAGCGGGTCTACTGCCTGCGCCACCAGACCACGAGCCTCCAGCGTGTCGAAGAGCGAAGCTGAGCTAGACATTGCGATGGTGAATCGAGTTCTGGAGCGGCAGTAGGTGATTTATGGATTCAAGTCCAAAATCTGGCGATCGAAATGCCTATACTTCTCGATTCACGCCGAAACAGGCTTGCCATGAGCAACGTTTCGACAGACTGGCGATGCGAGAGTTCACCTGGTCCTGGACAGCTCGCGCACGACAGCTTCGTCCGGTTCCGCCTCGGCGCGGCATATCGGTCGACGACTGGCCTGCCATAGGAACACGAATTGACACGGATGTCGCGGAATCTTATCAATCGACAGAGTCTCGTCGCCGTGTTCGTCGGAGCGACCTTTGCAGTTGCGGCAACCGCAGTAGCGGTTCTCTCGGATGCCTTGAGAGAGCGATCGCATGCAGGCACGCCAGACCCAGCAACCTTGATGAATGAGGTTCACGCGCCTGCGCCCGCGTTGCCGATTCCGGATTCCCAATCCCAACCGATTCTCGTTGAGCAACTTCCCTCCTATCTCTCGAGCCCCGAGTTCGAGCAAGCGGTCATCCGTTCCGATCTCGAACCCCTCGGTCACGACCACGTAATCGTTGTCAAGCGAGGCAACACCGTTTCAGGGATCTTCGACTCGCTCTCCGTCCCACAAACGGACATGTACTCCATCATGGCGTCTCCGATTGGGAGAGCAAGCCTGAGGCGCATACACCCAGGGCAGGAACTGACGTTCTCCTTCGACGGGAACGGAGAACTGCGGAGACTGAGCATGCAAGTTGCCATCGACCGCAGGGTCGAGTTCCTTCGAAGTGGCAAGGGGCAGTTTGACGGAACGGAGACGCTGCTTCCGGTCCAGACCAGACTCACCCACAGCGTCGGACAGTTCTCGTACGGAGATTCGCTTTCCAGCGTGGGGCTCGATTCGGGGATACGCGATCCCCGAACGCTCATGCGAGCCGCAAACCTTCTCGCGTGGGAGGTGGACTTTTGGCACGACCCGCGCCCTGGCGACACCTTCCAGTTGATCTACGATCGGCAGTACATTGATGGAAACTTTCTTGCGGACGGCACTATCTACGCTGTCGAGTTCGTCAATCGAGGCAAGGTCATCCAATCGTTCCGCTACGACGCACCCGGCCTGGGACCCAACTACTACACCCGTGACGGGAAGAGCAACAGGAGCGTGTTTCTGCGGGCTCCCCTTGAGTACACCCGTGTGAGTTCGAGCTTCAATCTGAAGCGGTTCCATCCCATTCTGAAGACCGTTCGTCCTCATTTGGGAACCGACTACGCAGCGCCCCAAGGCACTCCTGTCCGCTCCGTGGGCGACGGCGTAGTCACGGCTGCGGGTCGGACCAGAGCCAACGGCAATTACGTGGTGATACGTCACGGCTCGATCTACCAGACGAAGTACCTGCATCTCCACACGATCAGGAAGGGCGTGACACGAGGAGCGGTCGTGTCCCAAGGACAGGTCCTTGGAACCGTAGGCATGACCGGCTTCGCTACGGGGCCGCACTTGCATTACGAGTTTCTGGTCAATGGCGAACATCGCGATCCCAAGACCATTCCGGTTCAGCGGTCCGAGCCGCTGGTCGCAGAGCATCTCGGCGAATTCCTGAAATCGATTCGCCCGATGGTCGCCATCCTGGAGTCCGCTCGAGCCAACTCGACAGGTTCGATCGCCCTGCAAGACTGAGAGCCGACGTTGGTGCTTTTCGTCGGCGTCATTTCCGGCACCAGCGTCGACGGGCTTGATGTTGCGCTGCTCGATGATTCAAGGGGCCTTGCGGTTCCTGCTGGTGCCCACCAACAGATCCCGGAAGACCTTCGCAAGGAACTCATCGCACTCGCAACTCCCGGCGACAACGAAGTCGAACGCCTGGGACGGTCCAACGTTTACCTCGGTGCATGGACAGGGCAGTGTGTCCTCGAGTTCCTCGACGCCAACGGGTTTTCCAACTCCGACGTGCGCGCCATCGGATCGCATGGCCAGACGATCCGACACCATCCCGAACCTCCACACCCGTTTTCGTTGCAGATCGGCGATGCAAGCGTCATTGCTGAGATCACCGGCATCGATGTCGTCTCCGATCCGCGTTCGAGGGACCTCGCCGCTGGAGGTCAGGGTGCACCCCTCGTCCCCATCTATCACCTTGCGCAGTTCCTGACTGACGACACCGTTCGGGTCGTGGTCAATATCGGCGGCATCGGGAACATCACGGTGCTGGATGGAGTGAAGCGAAGCGTCGCAGCCGGGTTCGACACGGGCCCCGGCAATGCGCTGCTGGACGCCTGGACGCAACATCATCTGGGGCGCCCCTTCGATGACGACGGCGCATGGGCTAAATCGGGGCAACCATCGTCCGAGCTGCTGGAGCGATTGCTCGCGGATCCCTACTACTCGACTGCGCCTCCCAAGAGCACTGGAAAGGAGGTGTTCAATCTCGCCTACATTCAGGAAGCGTTGGCAACCTGTCCCGCCATCGAGGCCAACGACGCGCAAGCGACGTTCTGCGAACTGAGCGCCCGCACGATTGCCGACGCTATTTCTCGCTGGGGAACCGGCGAGGCCGATCTTGAAGATGTGGTGGTCTGCGGCGGCGGCCGACACAATCTTGAGCTGATGCGTCGTCTGAGCGACCGGCTATCCCACGTTTCGGTAGTCCCCAGTGAGGATATCGGGGTCAATGGCGACTTCGTGGAGGCTGCGGCGCTCGCGTACTTGGCAAAACTCTTCGTGGAGCACCGCCCCGGCAACTGCTGGGAAGCCACGGGGGCTTCCGGCCCTCGAGTGCTGGGGTGCTTGTATCCCGGTGCCTAGATCGAGAACGAGTTTCCGCAACCGCAGGTCGTTGCCGCGTTCGGATTGATGACGACGAACTGGGAGCCGTGAAGGTCCTCTCGGTAGTCGATCTCCGAACCTTCGAGGTACGGATAGCTCATGGAGTCGATCAGCATCCACACCCCGTCTCTCTTCACGACGCAGTCGTCTTCCTCCACGGCCTCGTCAAAGGTGAATCCGTAGGAAAACCCGCTGCATCCGCCACCGGTCACGAAAACTCTGAGCTTCAACTGTTCGTTGCACTCTTCGCGGATTAACTGCGACACCTTGTGAGCCGCCCTGGTCGAGAACGCCACGCTGCAATCCATGCCGATTAGTCTAACCCAGCGCGTTCGACCGACAGCAGGGCACCAACACAGGCCACTTTGAGACAAGACCTGCGACGACCGAACCACCCCAGCCGGACCTGCCAATAAACTTGACTCGATCGCCCTGACTCTCGCGACACGCTGGTGCCCCACCCGAACCGAAACAGAGCTCCGAGTGCGCCGGCGCGATCGCGCGGTGGAGTGGATCGGTCTTCGCTATCGCCTGGACGGCTTCGTTTCAGTTTTTTGCGACCGCGACTGCGCTCGCGCGTGTTGCGCTGGGCGCCGAGACATTCCTTCTTGCCCATCCGCCGCACTTGACTGCCTTGAGGGAGCTGCCGTACGTCTTCGTGGCAGGCATTCTGATCGGAGCCACCGCAGCAGTGTTGAAGCGACTCATTGCCACTTGTCGCCGATGGTGCCGCGGGCGACTGACGCGGGGCATGACCTGCGCTGCAGTGCTCACCTCAGCGATGGCGTTGGTGAAATCCGAAGTGTTGGGAATCAGCTACGACACAGCCGGCGACCTGCCCTCGGGACAGATCCGCTGGACCGCCGTCGCCCTGGTTGGATTCATCTTGGCGAAGATTGCATGCACCGCCGCGGCAATCGGCCCCTGCGCCCCCGAGGGCAGGATAGGCCCCTCCAAAGCCATCGGTGCCGCGTCGACTACCTGGTGTGACTGGTCGTCCCCGAATTCGACATGTTCCAGGAGCCTGAAGCAACGAACTTCGTGCTCATTGGCATGGCAACAATGATGGCGGCGGTCATTCGAACGCCCCTCGCCGCGATCATGATTGCCGTCGAGATCAGCGACCAGACTTCCGCGATCGTCCCCGCCACGATTGCGATCGTGCCGCCCGGGCTCGCCGAGTTCTTCTTGCTCCGAGGTGAGGTGGTGCTTCGGGAAAGCATGGTTGAGCGCGAGGCTCAGCGAGAGTGGGTCAACCTCCTTGGGCCGACTCGATCACACCCGGCCCCCGGCGCGGTACAGAAAGCGGGTCCGACGTGTGAATCCGGCTCCTTCGCCAAAGGCCGAGGGGGCGAGGCTTGACGTACTTGTTGGCCTTGCACGTCGTGGCGGTCGTGACGTGGTTCGCCGGTCTTTTCTACTTGCCGAGACTATTCGTCTATCACGAACAGTCCACAGACGAGATCGGCATCGCGCGGTTCAAGATCATGGAGCGAAAGCTTTACCGCGGCATCATGATCCCGTCCGCCATTGCAGTTGCTGCATTGGGCATCTGGCTGGCCTTGCTCAACCTCGAGGCCTACGCGACACAATGGTGGTTCTGGACCAAGATCGGACTCGCGCTCTGCCTCTACGAGTACCACAGGGTTTGCGGCAGAATGGTGCGCCAGTTCCAAAACGACATCAATGTGCGCAGCCATCGGTTCTACCGCTGGTTCAATGAGATTCCCCTGGTGTTCCTGATTGCGATCACCGTGCTTGCGATTGCCAAGCCGTTTTGAGCGTTCCTGACACATCTCGATCCCGGGAGAGCTTCGAACAGGCCCGGGTCCTGTTCCCCGGCGGGGTCAACTCCCCGGTGCGTGCATTTGGAGATGTGGGCAGCACGCCCGTGTTTCTCCATCGCGGAAGCGGGGCCATCGTCCAAGACATCGACGGAAACGAGTTCATCGATTTCCTGGGTTCGGGGGGGCCGATGCTGCAGGGGCACGGATTCAAGCCAGTGATCGATGCCATCCAGACCCAGGCAAAGGCAGGAATTGGATTTGGAGCGCCGTCGCTGGCCGAATCTCACCTCGCAAAGACGGTCATTGATCGCGTTCCCTCCGTGGAAAAGGTCCGGTTTGTGAATTCCGGAACCGAGGCGACGATGTCGGCGGTGCGGCTTGCCCGCGGTTACACCGGCCGACAGCGTTTGCTGAAGTTTGACGGTTGCTTTCACGGACATGTTGACTCATTGCTCGTCACGGCGGGTTCGGGCGTCATGACTCTGGGACTGCCAGGCTCGCCCGGCGTGCCCGAACCGCTAGCTGGACTCACTCACTCCGCCCGCTTCAACGACCGACAGGCGGTTGGGGAAATATTCTCGGAGTTCGGCGAGAGTCTCGCATGCGTAATCGTTGAACCCATCGCTGGCAATATGGGTTGCGTCCTTCCCAAGCCGGGATTTCTCCAGCGGCTGCGAGATCTTTGTACTGAGTTTGGCGCCCTGCTGATCTTCGATGAGGTGATGACGGGATTTCGGGTGCATCCAGGAGGTGCGCAAGCCGCATACGGAGTCACTCCCGACCTGACGACACTCGGGAAGGTCATTGGAGGTGGGTTGCCGGTCGGTGCTTTCGGGGGACGGGCAGAGATCATGGATCGTATCGCCCCATCAGGCCCGATCTACCAGTCCGGAACGCAAGCAGGAAATCCCGTCGCCATGAGGGCGGGACTGGCACTGGTTGATTCACTCGACGACAAGTTCTACAGCACGCTGCAACAACGCACATGGGAGTGGACGGAGGGCCTTCGGACGACCGCATCGCGTCACGGCGTTCCCCTCGTGGTCAGCGAGAGTTGTGGCATGTTCGGAATCTTCTTCACCGAGCTGGCCAGCGTAGAGTCTTATGCAGACGTTGTTCAATGCAACGCCGGAAAGTACGCCAAGTTCTTTCACGGCATGCTTGACAATGGCGTTTATCTCCCCCCGTCAGCTTACGAATCCGGGTTCGTCAGCGGAGCGCACGGTCCCGAGCACATCGCATCAGCGATCCGCTGCGCTGACGAGGTCATGCGATCGATGGCATGAAGCGGTTCGACGTATACGGCATCGGGAATGCCCTCATGGACTTCGAGTACCGCGTGAGCGAAGCGCCCCTGAGTCGCCTTCAGGTCGACAAGGGCCACATGACCCTCATTGACGAGCAACGGCTTGCCGAGCTGCGCAATGCGTTGAAGAACCATGAAGTCCGCAAGCTGGCTGGGGGATCGGCCGCCAACACCGTGTTCGCGGTACGCGGATTTGGAGGCAATGTCCGCTACTCGTGTAGCGTCGCGGCAGACGCGACGGGGACCGAGTTCATCGTCGCCATGCGCTCGGCTGGGATCGTCGCGCCGGAACCCAGGGACGAGGCAGGCGTATCGGGATGTTGCCTGGTGCTGGTAACGCCGGATGCGGAGCGCAGCATGAACACGTTCCTGGGCGTTTCCCGGGACGTCCCGCCAACCTGCATCGATTTTGCCGCACTGCAACTCTCACACTTCCTTTACGTGGAAGGCTATCTCGCCTCCTCTCCCACAAGCGTCGAAGCCGTGACCATCGCTCGGGAGAGCATCGAGCGTTCTCCCGTGAAGACCAGCATCACCCTCTCGGACGTCAATGTGATACGAGGTGCCAAGGCGCAAATGGAACGCCTGTTGAGCAACGGGGTCGACCTGATGTTTTGCAACGAGCACGAGGCTCTGGCATGGTGCGCTACTGACCGGTTGGATATCGCGTTCAAGGAACTTGGAGACATCGCGGACCAGGTGGTCGTCACCCTGGGATCTCGAGGCTGCGCCCTCGGTCGACGCAGGAGAATCCTCGAGGTCGCGACGAATCCCGTGGCCGCTGTGGATCTGAACGGGGCCGGTGACATGTTCGCAGGCGCCTTTCTCGCATGCATCACGAACGACCACGACACGCAAACGGCGGCCTCTTTCGCCAACTACGCCGCTAGCAGGCAAGTCCGGACCGTGGGGGGCAGATTGCCGTCAATGACTCACTACGCCGAATTGTGGTCGGAGTTCGGGCTCAACCTAGAGCGCTGAACGGGACACGTGTTCCAAGCGCCAAGCGTTCACGGCCCACTTCGACTTGATAGCACAGCACCTCGACCCCGCATTGCATGGCCAAGCTCACCGCGTCGGAATAGAAGGGGTCGATCGTCGAGGCCAAGCGCACGGATTGGATCCCATCGTGCATGGCGAGAAAGAGCAACACGCACCGAGATCCCTGACCGGCAAGCCTGGCCAACGCACGAGCATGCCGTTCGCCTCGGACCGTTCGAGCATCGGGAAACCTCCCGCATCCGTCTCTGAGAAGTGTCACGCTCTTCACCTCCACGAAGGTGTTGGCGATCCCGAAGTCGAACCTGCCGGAGCCGCCAGGAATGGCCACCTCGGCTGACCATGATCCCGCGTGGGAAACCAGCTCCGGAATCCGGCCTTCCTGCAGCGCCTTCTTCACCAATCGGTTGGCTTGATGGGTGTTCACGCAGATCCTGTGACCCTCCGCTTCCACGAGTTCGAGCGAGTGGACGTGCTTTCGGGATGATCTTGCGTGAGTGGAACACCACACCCTTGATCCTGGACTCGAACAGCCGAGCATCGCGCCAGTGTTCGCGCAGTGGGCGGTGATCGTCCTATCGCCCATGCGAATCTCAGCCAAGAATCGCTTGTAGCGCCGCACAAGAATGCCTGCCACCAATGGTGGTGTGAAAAGGATCTCAGTCATGGCAACGCAAATGGGTTCATGCGAACTCTACGCGAGCACTCCCAGGGGTCCTCTGGCCCAGAATCGCCGGGGCCCGCCCGGTCGCAAGCAACCGTGAACTTATGAGGAGTCCATCCATCGACATGGCTGACCATCGAACCTGCGTGCGCGCTTGGAAGCGATTTCTGCGCAATGCAGGAGCTTGCATGCGGATTTCGCGACGTATGCATCAGCCCACCACTGCCCACGCGGCCAAGAGGTTGATCCGGGATGGCATCGGCATCGCAATTTTCGAAGATCGCTGCCGCTCCGCGCAATCCGACACGAGCAACCGAGTCGATCTACGTACTCAATGCGTTCAGTTCTGGTAGATTACGCTCCATTTTTGGTTCCCACCGATTCCGTGACCATGCCTTCTCGGCGAAAGCGCACTGGTTCCAGACGAGTCTCTACCGACCCTCTGGACGCTTCGATTCTCGCCGCTGCCGATCCGGATGTCTTGTTTCCAGACTTGCGGACCGCCAAACCCAGGAAGAAACCCGCACCTGCGCGCCCACCCGACCCGGTTCGGCGCAGGGCTGGCCGGGCAACCGAAAGCAGATCAGCTGTCACCGAGGCGGAAACCGGCCAAGAATCTGCAACTCCAAGGACCAAGCAACATTCGGCCTCTCCACCACTCCGGGCGTCGAAGAGCACTAAGCGAAAGCCCGAGCGCAAGGCAAGACGATCGGAGCCCAAGGCGAAGCGGAGCAAACCGCAAGTCCGAAGCGAAACCAAGAGTGAGACGGAGCTTGAGCCCGCTGTTGCCAAGACTTCGACGAAGTCCAAGAAACCCGCCAAGCCGAGGTCCGCTCCCCAACCAGAGAAGGAGTTGCCGAAGGAGACCGCCAATATCGAGACTCCGGAGGCATCCCCGAAGACGACGGAGCTGTCAACTGGCGAGAAGCCTCCCTCAACTGGAGCTGCCCCGAAATCGCCTGCGAAACTCAAGCGGAGACCTCCCAGGTCGCGGAGGCGCAGACGCAAGCGAGTTCCAGGGGCTTCGTTCGGTGGATTCCAGCCCTACAAGCGCTCGAAGGGCGAGCCCTACATGTCGGAGTCCCAGAGAGACCACTTCCGCGACATCCTGATCCAATGGCGGCGGCAACTCAAGGAGGAGGTCGACCGCACGGTCAATCACATGCAGGACGAGGCTAAGAGCTTCGCTGAGACCGCTGAGCAGGCCGCGCAGGAAGAGGAGTTCAGCATCAAGCTAAAGACCCGGGACCGCGAACGGCAGCTGATCTCCAAGATAAACAGTACGCTGGACCAGATTGACAAGGACTATGGGTATTGCGACAGCTGCGGGGCGGAAATCGGCATCCCCAGGCTGGAAGCCCGACCCACTGCACGCCTGTGCATTGACTGCAAGGAAAGGGACGAGATCCGGGAACGCCAGCAAGCCGGGTGACTGCCCGCCCCGGAAGTCTTCCCGATTGCGCTTTCGGCCGATCCAGCCCGCCGCATGCACGACATCGGGCCCGGAAGTGCAGAGGGCCTCTTCAACACCGGAGAGATGAGTGACCTTTGGATGAATAAGATTCCCGATTCCGCCCCTCCCGATCCGGACACCTCGCCTTGATCACACGAACTGCGCGCCACAACATCCAAGAAGAACAGATTCCGGAGAGCGCGCTGGAGATCGTGAGCAGGCTCCGAGAATCAGGGTACGAAGCGCATCTGGTAGGCGGTTGCGTCCGTGACATCTTGCTCGGAGCAACGCCAAAGGACTTTGATGTTGCGACTTCGGCGAGACCGCAAGAGATCGTTCAGTTGTTCGAGTCGAGCAGATTGGTTGGCAGGCGATTTCAAATCGCTCATGTACGCGTCTCCGGCGGTTTCCACGAGGTGGCGACCTTTAGACGAGAGTCCGTGGATGAAGATTTTGAGTCGCAGGAGGATGAGCAGGCCGACGACAAGACGGAGCAGGGAACGACCGATGCCAGATGGATCGAGCAGAACTTGTACGGGACAATCGAACAGGATGCGTTCCGAAGAGACTTTTCGATCAACGCACTCTACTACGACCCGATGTCTCACGAGGTGCTGGATCTCTGCGATGCTCTGGCCGATGTCGACTCCGGCACACTTCGCGCAATCGGCGATCCCGAAGAGCGGTTTCTCGAAGATCCGGTTCGGATGATTCGAGCAATCCGCATTGCGGGTCGATTGAACTTGAGCATCGAGGCCGAGTGCGAGAAGGCTATTTCCCGATGTCGTAGGAGCATCCTCAATGTTTCCCGGGCCCGTCTTTTTGACGAATTGGCCAAGCTGTTCCTTTGCGGTTCGGCCGAAAGGGCCTACAGAATGCTCACCGACTTCGGCCTGACTGCTCTCCTGTTTCCCGCCCTGCACAGCTTGGACGAACTCACACTCAGCGCGCTCGAGAGCACTGACTCTCGGCTAGCTATCGGAAAGCCCGTGACCCCTGCGTTTGTCGTTGCCGCCATCCTTTGGCCTCAATTCCAGGATGCGCTGGCGAACAGCTCGGAGGACGTTCCTCGGTTCGAGCTTCATTCGATGGCGGCCAAGGCCGTATTGCAAGAGTTCAGGGAGACGATGTCGCTTGCCCGCCGGCACGCGTACTTCATTGAAGACACCTGGATGCTGCAGCATCGTCTCGAACAGCGGCACTTTCGCAGGATTCAACGGATCATGATGCATCGTCGATTTCGGGCAGCCTACGATCTGCTTGTGCTTCGTTCCCGGACAGATGACTCCCTCGTCGATGTCGCCGACTGGTGGACCCGCATCCAGGAAGTGGACGAGGTCGAACGAGACAGCATGATCAGAGAGCGTTTCCCCAAAAACTCTCGCCGATCGCGTCGCAACCAACACCGACAGCCTTTGGCCCCTTAGTCGGAACTTCGACCGGTCGCGGAGCACGACTCCGCGCGGGCTTGTGATTTGCGAAGCTCCTGGGGCGCACGATCCTGTGCTTGGGCTTGCGCAGAGTTGCCATGCAGTCGGAGGGATTGGGAGCGCGACGATCTCCAGAACGTGTACGCAGATCCGACCCTGACTTCCACCATGCAGTCACGGGAATATGGCGTTCCGGCTCGCCAAGACGGCTCCGGCGCTTTCCGGGCACGTGCGAATTGAGGGCGGCCAGTTGGAATCGGAGGGAAGATCGGGTGCCCGCGGAAACGTGCATGGCACTTGCGAGCACCTGCGCCGCTCAATCGCCGAAACGGAGACTTGCAGGTGCATCAATGGACTCGACTTCGTATCGAAACGGTCTTTGCCCCACGCGGACGACTTTGGATGACAGAGATCTCGGCTGTGCAGAACCTGTGGCGCTGCATTCGCGGATGACGCAGGCACGTTGCGTCGATGAACTACAATCCATCTTGGTTGTGGACAATCATGACGTCATCCTAACTAACTGAAATGTATCGAAATTGAAACACGATCCCCGACTCGTTCGCACAGATTCCAGTTCAGCGGAGCACATCACTCGGCTGGAGACTGAGGTGGTGCGCGGAATCATGGATGAATGGGCGCGCTGCCAGAGAGGAAAGGACAGCGCATGACCACGGTCTCGCTCAACACGCTTGCCAAACGGAAGAGGGAAGGGCGCAAGTTCGCCAGCCTGACCGCATACGACGCTCTGTTCGCCGAACTCATCAGCACCTCCGGAGTGGAGGTCATCTTGGTAGGGGACTCGCTGGGCATGGTCCTCCAAGGTCACGACAGCACCCTCCCAGTAGCACTGGACGACATGGTCTATCACATGAACTGTGTCCGTCGCGGCAACCGCGGGAGCATGATCATGGCGGATCTGCCGTTCATGAGCTACGCATCGGAGAGCCAGTCGCTGGAGAGCGCAGCCTCGCTCATGCGTTGCGGGGCCCATGTCGTTAAGCTCGAAGGCGGCGCTTGGCTCGCGGAAAGCACGCGTCTGCTGTCAGAACGCGGAATCCCCGTCTGCGCACACATGGGCCTCACACCTCAGTCGATCAATCGACTGGGGGGATACCGGGTGCAGGGACGTCAGCCTGACCAAGCGTCGACCATGATCGAGGAAGCGCAGATTCTCCAGGATTCGGGAGCAGCGCTGCTGCTTCTGGAATGCGTTCCGGTCGATCTCGCCACCGCCATCACCGGGAAACTCGAAATCCCGGTCATCGGAATTGGCGCCGGGCCGCACACGGACGGACAGATCATGGTGATGCACGACCTCCTTGGCGTGACGCCCCCCAGGATTCGCGTGCCCAAGTTCGTGAAGAACTTCCTGCGGGAGAGCACGGACGGCATCGCGGGAGCGTTCCGGGCGTATGCTGACGCCGTGCACGAGGAGCGATTTCCGGAAATGGAGCACAGCTTCACTTAGGCAACTCGAGCCGTTATGGTAGTTGTGACGGACAAGCCAAGCCTGTGCAGAGAGCTCGACGGTCACCGCTTGACCTCCACCGTCGGCCTCGTGCCCACCATGGGCAATCTACACGCAGGGCATCTTCGCCTGGTGCGGAAGGCCAAACTGCTGGGCGACGTCGTGGTCGTGTCCTTGTACGTCAACCCCTTGCAGTTCGGCCCCGACGAAGACTTCTCCATCTATCCCCGAAACAGGAGTCGCGATATCCGACTCCTGGAACGGGAAGGAATAGACCTGGTCTTCGCTCCCTCTCACGAACAGATGTACCCGTCCGGCACCGAACAGTCCGTCACGATCTCGGCTGGGCCCACTGGCTCGATCCTCTGCGGAAAGAGCAGGCCGGGGCATTTCGACGGAGTCGCCACGGTTGTAGCGAAGCTGTTCAACCTGGTCCGGCCCTCCCTTGCCGTCTTCGGAGAAAAGGACTGGCAACAGCTTGTGGTG
This sequence comes from Pseudomonadales bacterium, assembly GCA_021295935.1. GTDB lineage: Bacteria > Pseudomonadota > Gammaproteobacteria > Pseudomonadales > Azotimanducaceae > Bin55. The sequence goes on along the minus strand of JAGWBL010000004.1, from coordinate 5,455 downwards.
ATTCGGCAAATGGGCTCACAATTGGACATGGCAATCGACATCCACAGCGAGCGGACTGAGCGCGACGAGGATGGCCTCGCGTTGTCCAGCAGGAATCAGTATCTCCGGCGCAAGGAACGAGCCAGGGCGCCTAGGCTCATTGCGACCCTGCGGCGTGCTGCCACCCGTTCTGCAAAGGGTGCCGAGGAGCGAGATCAAGCGGTCGCGGAAGCTCGAGAGGAACTTGAGGTTGCGGGATTCGCCGTGGAGTACGTGGAGGTCCGGAATGAACGCAACCTGCAGCCCGCGCACGATTCCGGCGGTCCCCTACGGGTGTTCGGTGCGGCCTGCCTGGGCAAGACGCGGCTCATCGACAACGTTCCCGTGCCCGGCTCTCCACTTACGCCCTGAACATGAAACCCACCTCGGAATGCACCGCTTGGACCCGATTGCAGGAGCGCGCCCGAACGCTGATGCGCGACGATTCCGATGCGCTGTCTCTCGATTCGTCTCGGCTTGATTGGATGTCCGGTTCGCTTGGAAGGGTCTGGATCGATTTCAGCAGGCAAGCGGTCGACGATTCAACCCTCGCTCGCTTGGTGGATTTGGCCCGCGAAGCCAGACTGGGACAGCGTATCCGCTCGCAGTTTCGTGGCGATCACGTGAATTTGTCCGAAGACCGCGCTGCCCTTCACATGGCGTGTAGAGGGGCATGGCCCGAGATGCCGGATGCCGTTCGGTGTCAGGCAAGAGCCTCACAGGAGAGGATGCTTGACGTGGTGGAAGCGGTTCGCGACGGGAAGTTGCGCGGATCGAACGGCAAGCCATTTCGGCATGTGGTCAACTTGGGGATCGGCGGCTCTCACCTCGGACCGGCTCTGGTGGTTGATGCATTGGGAGATCAGACCCTGGATGTGAGATTCCTGGTTGAACGTAATGCACACTTGGTTCGGCAAACGCTTCAGTCACTCGACTTGGCGGCAACCCTGTTTGTCGTCAATTCGAAGTCGTTCCGAACGGAAGAGACTCTCGAAAACGCGAAGGTGTGCAGGCAGATTCTTCAGGAGCACGTGGGAAGGAATTCCGTTGCGCAGCATTTCTGGGCTGTCACCACCAATGCTGACGCGGCCAGGACCTTTGGAATCGCGGAGTCGAAATTGCTGGCGATGCCTGATTGGGTGGGTGGCAGATTCTCAGTTTGGTCCGCGTTCGGAATCACCGCCGCCATGGCTCTGGGCACTGCAGGATTCAAGAAGTTCCTGGAGGGTGGATCGTTGGTCGACGAACATCTACTCTGTACAGATTTAGAACGCAATATTCCAGTGTTGATGGCCCTGTTTGCACTGTGGAATTGCAGTTTCCTCATTTGCGCGACTCACGCTGTCCGAACGTACGAACCCCGGCTGTCCATGTTCGTGCCCTTCCTCCAGCAACTCGAAATGGAAAGCAATGGCAAGACCGCTCTGCAGAGCGGCGGACGCACGGAAGTGGCAACAGGGCAGATTGTTTGGGGAGGGGCGGAAACCGCAGGCCAGCACTCCTTCCATCAGCTGCTGCATCAAGGAAGCAGCGCTGTTTCGGTAGACATCGTCAGCGTGCTGAATCGACCCGAAGTGTCCCGAGAGGAACAGGTATGGGGGCTGTCTCAGATGTTGGCGAACGCGTCCTTGCTGTTCCACGGCCACACCGACTCGAGCCGGCCAATGTTCGAACAGGTAGCCGGGGGCCGAAGCGCTTCGCTGGTCCTCTTGGAAGAACTGGACCCCACTGCCCTTGGGACACTGATCGCGCTCTATGAACACAAGGTCGCATGCCTCGGGTTCCTGTGGGGGACAAACCCATTCGACCAGTGGGGCGTGGAGCACGGCAAGACTCTGGCGAAACGCTACCGGGCGTCCCTGCAAGAAGGCGTCGCTCCCGCCGACGTTGCTCCTCTGGACGCAGCAACCGTACGCGCAATAATCCAACGAGCATCCCGCCGTTGATTGCGCATTCTCCTGTGAACAAGAAATACCCGGTTCCCGAACATTTGGCGCAGAGCGCCCACATCAATGCGGCTCGCTACCAAAGCATGTACCAGCGGTCGATCAGTGATCCCGATGCGTTCTGGGACGAGCAGGCTCGCGAGTTCCTTGATTGGGAAGAACCTTGGCACACCGTGTGCCAGGCGGATTTTGAGGAAGGCCGCATCGCGTGGTTCGCTGGAGGCAAGCTCAATGCATCGGTCAATTGCATCGACAGACATTTGCCAGCGCGAGGCGAGAAGGCCGCGATCATTTGGGAGGGCGACGACCCGGACGTGTCGATGTACATCTCCTACCGGGAACTTCACGAGCGAGTTTGCAAGCTGGCGAACGGACTTCGAGCTCGGGGTGTCAAGAAGGGCGACAGGGTCTGTCTCTACATGCCGATGGTTCCGGAAGCCATCTACGCCATGCTCGCCTGCGCAAGGATCGGCGCCATTCACAGCGTGGTCTTCGGCGGGTTCTCCGCACGATCGCTGTCAGACCGAATTCTCGACTCCGATTGCCGCGTCCTGATCACTGCGGACGAGGGCGTTCGCGGAGGCGGCGGCGTTCCCTTGAAGCGGAACGCTGAGGTTGCACTTCAGGATTGCCCCAAGGTGCACACCGTGGTGACGTTGCAACGGACCGGTGAGCAAGTTCCATGGCAGGAGGGCAGGGACGTTTGGTACCACGACCTCGTAGGCACACAACCAACGAATTGCCTGCCGGAACCCATGGACGCTGAGGATCCGCTGTTCATCCTCTACACGTCCGGCAGCACGGGCAAGCCCAAGGGAGTCCAGCACAGCACGGGTGGGTATCTGCTGTACGCCGCAATGAGTTTCAAGTACGTCTTCGACAACCGCGAGTCTGACATCTACTGGTGCACAGCGGACGTTGGCTGGATCACTGGCCACTCCTACATCGTGTATGGGCCGCTCGCCAACGGCGCGACGACCGTAGCATTCGAAGGTGTGCCAACTTATCCGGACTCCTCTCGTTGTTGGCAGGTGGTCGATAAGCATCAAGGCAATGTCTTCTACACGGCTCCCACCGCGTTGCGACAGCTCATGTCGCAAGGAGACGAATTCGTGCTCAAGACTTCCCGAAGGTCACTGAGGATCCTCGGAACTGTCGGAGAGCCAATCAACCCGGAAGCCTGGAACTGGTACTACAGTGTCGTGGGCGAGTCGCGATGTCCGGTGATCGACAAATGCTGGCAGACCGAGACGGGCGGTGTCCTCCTCACGCCGCTACCGGGTGCCACAGTCCTGAAGCCAGGCTCGGCAACGCGTCCGTTCTTCGGGATCCAACCCGCAATCGTTGATCCAAACGGCGTAGCGATCCAAGATACGGTGGCGCAAGGCGAGTTGTGCATCACGGCCTCATGGCCTGGCCAGATCCGTTCGGTGTACGGCGATCACCAACGGGTCGTCGATACCTATTACGCAAAGTTCAAGGGCATGTACCGCACCGGCGACGGGGCGCGTCGGGACGAGGACGGCTTCTACTGGATAACTGGAAGAGTGGACGACGTGATCAACGTCTCCGGCCACCGCATGGGAACCGCGGAAATCGAGAGCGCGCTCGTACTCCACAACTCGGTGGCCGAAGCAGCCGTTGTCGGATGCCCGCATGCGGTCAAGGGAGAGGGGATCTACGCGTTTGTCACCCTGATGGTGGATCAGGAACCGTCGGAGGCCCTGCGCAAGGAACTCGTCCAGCATGTGCGAACGCAAATCGGCCCCATCGCCAAGCCTGACGCCATCCAGTGGGCGCCTGCACTTCCGAAGACCAGGTCGGGCAAGATCATGCGCCGCATACTCAGGAAGATCGCCGCCGGAGATGTCGCTGACCTCGGCGACACGACGACTCTCATGGATCCTTCGGTCGTGTCCGAACTGGTCTCGTCACGGCCAGCCTGATCGGGAGCCATGCCCACTCCATCATCACGGAGCGCCCGCCGCAATCTGCACCGTCTTGGCTCCGGCGTGCGCCAGCGCATTGAGCACGGCAAGCGGGAAGTCCGGTGGCACCCTTCCTTGCGGTGTTGATCGGATGCGGTTCCCTTCGAGCCGTTCGTGGGGGAACGGTCACCGCATTTCCTGGAGTTCGATGGTCCTGTAGTTCAAGTTATCGATGTACAGGGATTACTGTCTTTGGTCGGCACGACATTTGGTGTGCCGACACGAATGCCACTCGGTCGAGAGTCTTGCGCTCGCGCTGAAGGTGCCCATTGGCGAGCATGGCTTCTTGGGCTCAGGCCGAAATCGCGGACTGGCACCAGGTGTTCAAGCCGCCCCTACCGGACGAAATGCAGGCATGTGCGGTCGCAGGCAATGATTGTCTGCTCCAGGCGGATGCAAGGAGTGAGGTTCACGCAGAAACGAGGCCGACCGAAGCGTGCAGGCACCCGTCTGAAGTGGATTGCCAATGCAACCGTCGTGCGCGTCCGGGGGTTGAATCGATTGTCCTCCACGAAGTCAACTTCCGCGTAGTCCGGGCAGCTAGGCCCTTTTCCATGCTGGAAACTCGGCGCGCGTCTTGACGCCGAGTACAAGCAGTCTTCTCAAGTAGGAACCCATCCGCTCCGAGATTCCAGCGTTTCGTCCAAAGCCTTCCTGAACTTGGTAAACAACTCGTCAATCTGGTCGAGCGTGATGACCAAAGGCGGACAAAAGCAGATCGTGTCTCCAAGCGCGCGGACGATGAGACCATGATCAAGGCATCGGTTCATGCAGTCGAGGCCGACGGCCTGCTTCGGGTCGAATCGCTCCTTGGTCTCCTTGTTCGCCACAAGCTCCAGCGCGCCAATCATGCCAATTCCGCGAGCCTCGCCCACCAGCGGATGATCCTGAAACGAACGCAGGTGCTGCTGAAACGGACCCGCAATCTCGGCAGCATGGGCGAACAAGTCTCGCTCCTCCATCAGCTCGATGCTTCGCAACGCGACGGCCGCCGACACTGGGTGGCCGGAATACGTGAATCCATGAGAGAACGGACCGTGGCTGGCGCTGTCTTCAACCAACGCGTCGTACATCCAGTCCGGAACGAGCACGGCACTGATCGGAAGGTACGCGCTCGAGAGCCCCTTTGCCAACGAAAACGTCGCCGGGTGAAATCCCATCGTCTGGTATCCGAAAGGATTCCCGGTGCGCCCGAACCCACAAATCACCTCGTCGTCGATCATGGGGATCGAGTGCTTTCGCAGGACGGCATCGACTGCCGTGAAGTACCCATCGGGAGGCACTACGACTCCACCCGCCCCCTGCACCGGTTCAACAATGAACGCCGCTATGTTCTCCGGACCTGCTTCACCGATCATTCGGTCGAGATTGGATGCGACACGCTGGACGAACTGATCTTCGGTCTCGCCAGGCTCGCAGTATCGGTAGAAGTGAGGCGAGTCCGCGTGCAACACTCCGTCAATCGGCAAGTCAAAGCTGGGGTGGAACGCCGGCAGTCCCGTC
>JAGWBL010000147.1:7863-8663 GCA_021295935.1 Pseudomonadales bacterium | reverse complement strand
CACTCGGAGTCGTGGTTGCCGGAGACCAAGACCGGAAATGGCGCCGCTTCGGGCCCACGAATTCCTCCGAGGGTATTGGACATGGCGGCGCTGGCGGGCAGATCGGCTGGGCCGATCCAAGGACTGGAGTCTCGTTCGCGTTTTGCACCAATGGGCACGACCGGCATTCGATTCGTCAAGGTGCACGGACGGTCTCCCTTTCGACGAAGGCAGCTTCTCTCGTTGGCTGAATTGAAGCCTCCACATGCCAGGACCCAGTGTGCATCGCAGACCTGGCTCGACGAAAGTCACTTGCAACGGGACACAATGGAGTGTGCCAAGCTGTCGAGGATCGTCTCGGGAATCTTCGACATCAGATGCGCAACCGACGACCGGTGAGACGAAGGAACCGATTCCATGGCTGACATCCTGTTGCTCCATCCCGGTGTGATGGGTACTTCCATTGGAGCCGCTCTTCGATCTGCTGGCCACCAAGTCTTCTGGTTGCCGGGATCTAGAAGTGAAGCGACAAGACAGCGTGCCGAGTCCCAGGACCTGGTTGCACTGGATACGCTCGAGACGGGCAGTGACAAAGCGGACTTTGTTCTGAGCATTTGTCCACCTGCCTCTGCCATGTCCGTTGCGCGGGAGGTCCACGCCACCGGAATCGACACGATCTTCGTGGACTGCAACGCCATCGCCCCATCGGCAATGGCGGAGATCGCGTCGATGCTTGGCAATTCGGTGCTGGACGGCTGCATCGTGGGCCCTCCGGCGCGCAGACCGGATGAAACTCGCCTCTATGTCTCAGGCCCGCATGC
>JAGWBL010000147.1:0-7798 GCA_021295935.1 Pseudomonadales bacterium | reverse complement strand
CGGCTACACGAAGGGTTCAGCCGCCTTGATCCTGGCGTTGCGGGCGGCAGCACGTCACTACCGCGTCGAGGATTCGCTCGTTGCCGAATGGAATCATTCCATTCCCGGACTCGCGGAACGTAGCATCGGTACGGCGCGAGGCTCCGCACGAAAGGCATGGCGATTCGAGGGTGAGATGCTCGAGATCGCGAAGACACTCTCCGATGCCGGCTTGCCGGCGGGCTTTCATCAGGCGGCCGCCGAGATCTTTGGAAGACTCGGACTGTTCAAGGACCGTTCCGACGCGTCGCTTGGTGAAGTCATGGACGCCTTGGTCATGGGTGGATAGTGGGACTTGAGTGCTGTCAGAATCGGATTCTGGAACGATTGCCTGGATCATGCAGCGAGAACGACGCCCGCAACTCAGTACCCACTTGTTTCTTCAAGTGGAGTGCGGCCGGACCAAGAACATGACGGAGTGCCATTCAGCCCAGGTGTTGGAACTGGTAGACAAGCAGGATTTAGGTTCCTGTGCCCTTCGGGCGTGAGGGTTCGACTGTGCGCGCTTGCGCGCACACGCCCCTTGGCAGATCGCGGCGAGAACTGCTTAGGGCGTTTCGTCCTCGTCGAAGTGGCAACCGATGCCAGGCCAAGACCATTCCGCTAGCGCGGCTCGCCGAGCGATGTTCCAGGAGGAGCGCTCGCGAATTTCTCAAGACCTCGGCGCGGACTGGCCTGCAGCTGCCCTTGTGGCAATGCAAGCCGTCTTCAGGGCGGTGTTCCCGATCGCTGGTGAGTTCCTCGCGTTCACGAAGGTCTGCTCCGAGCCGAGTTCCGGTCGCAGCACGTTCACCGCGAGCTGCTCACTTGGAGCGGTGCTATAGTTGCCAACTTGGCTAACAAAAAGATCAATCCATGAGGGAAAACAAGGTTCTTGCAGCCTGTCGGACGGGCGGTCAGACCATCGGCTGCTGGTTGACCATCGGCGACTCATACGCATCCGAATGCATGGCAAGCATCGGATTCGACTGGGTATGCATCGACATGCAACATGGCATGCTCGGCTATACGGAGTTGAGGGCAATGCTCCCGGCGCTTGCTCGGTTCGATACGGTGGTGCTCGTCCGGCCGACGTGGAACGACCCTGGCGAGATCATGAAGGCTCTCGATACTGGAGCGGCGGGCGTCGTGGTTCCCATGGTCAGCACGCGCGCCCAGGCGGAACGGGCAGTTGCCGCCTGCAGGTTTCCTCCGGAAGGCATCCGGTCATTTGGTCCTGGACGGGCCACCTTGAACGCCGATCCCGACTATTTCAAACGGATCAATTCGCAGATCGCCTGTTTCGCCATGATCGAGACCTCGGAGGGACTTGAGAACCTGGATGCAATCGCGTCAACACCGGGCCTGAGCGGGATTTACATCGGACCGTCAGACCTTGCGTGCGCCCTCGGGTTGGAGCCTTCCGGAGACAACAGCCATCCGAAGCATGCGGAAGCCGTCGGTTGCATCCTGGCTGCCTGCAGAAGCCACGGAATCGGCGCATGCATGCACACGGGCAGTGTCGCGTACACGAAGCGCTACCTAAAGCAGGGATTCAATCTAGTCATGCTTGGATCGGACCGAGCGTGGATGATGGGGGGTGCGCTGCGGGACCTGGCAGAAGCGCGGTGCAGCATGGCGGACAACTGAGGCGACATCCGTGCCATTGCGGGTGTCGTCCCGGGTGCCGCGAATCGGGTCTCGATCGCTTCCGCGATGCTGAATCCGAAGCGGTCGCCCCCGCCTGACTACTACGCAAACAATCTCGTGTCGTTCGTGGCTGGCGTGCTGGATCGGCACGGCGACCTCCTGTCGAGCGACGAGGCGAGCTTTGGCCACGCGGTGCACCAAGCCAGCACCGATTCAAGGCGTCTGTTTGCGCGCATCTTGTCGCGCAGGGGGCCGCTGGTGCGCTTAGATTCGATCGCCTATCGTGAAGTGAGCAATCTGACCGATGCGCTGCAGGAACTGCAGGAGGTGGGACTGCTCGCGTACTGCCCGCCGGTCAAGATCCGCGAGCTTCTCCAGCTCCTGAAGCGCAAGGAGCTGCTGGACTTGTTCGGATTGGCCGACACCCGGCAGCGCAAGGCGGACATCATGGAAGAAGTGGTGTCAAGCGTCGATGACGAAACGGTTGCCTTCAAGATGAAGCGGGCCTGCCCATGGGTGGCAGTTCGAGATCCAAGTTCTCTCGAGCTCTACCAACTGCTGTTCTTTGGCTCACGCCACTCCGATCTTTCCATGTTCGTTCTGCGAGACTTGGGAATGTACGGTTTCGAACGTTATCGGCTCGATCCACGTCACAGGATGTTCGATGACAGACGTTCCTTGGACCGGATGCTCGACGTCTATCGAGTTGCCGATGCGGCGCATGACGCCCTCGAAGCCGACGATGCAGGAGCCATGATCAGCGCCGCGGAATCCATGGGAGACTTCGATCGAAACCGCATCATTGAACGCAGGAGATGCAAAGCTCTCAATTCCATCGGCAGGCGCCTCGAACGACTGGGCCATCCGGACGCAGCGCTCGCCGTCTACGAACAATCCACACAACCGCCTGCGCGAGAACGCCGCGTTCGAATCCTCTCCAAGCGAGCCCAGCGGCAAGAGGCCTCCGCGCTTCTTGGCGAAATCCTTGCGGCGCCCTTGAGCCATGAGGAGAGGGAGTTCGCTTCTCGATTCGGGAAACGGATCGCGAACGAGACCGGGTTCAAGGTGGAAACTCGCGTTCTCTCCCGGCGACCGGAACAGTCCATCGAGGCCTTCTCGGCAGAACGCCTGACGGCGCGCCGGGGTGTCGGTCTCCATCTCGAGTCTGCGCTCCCGTGCACGATGTTTGCGCTGGCGTACTGGGACTGGATCTTCTGTGATGTGCAGGGTGCGTTTGTCAACGAGTTTCAAATGGCCCCAATGGACCTGTTCTGGCCTGATTTCTCTCGCGCAAGGGAAGGCCTCGTCGAGGACCCGCTGGAAGCGAACGCTCCGGTCGTGGACCTGGTGTTGAGGACCGCTGAACGAAAGCGAGGCATCTCGCGTGCATTGGTTCACTGGCCCACGTGGAACCACTCCACCCTGGATCTCGTGGTGCGCGGGTTGGGAGAGGACGGCCTACGTCGGTTGCTGCGCATTGTCCGGGCAGACCTGATCTTGGTTCGCAAGGGCTTTCCGGATCTGACACTGCTGTACGAATCGGGCACCTTCGAGTTCGTCGAAGTCAAGGGACCGAGCGATCAACTGCAACCGGTCCAGCGTGTCTGGCTGAGAACACTGACAAGAGCCGGCCTGGCCTGCAAGCTTCTCAAGTGGCAAGGCCCGGCGTGAAGTGCTTCGTCTCGGTACGCGAACTTGCTGAGTTCGTTCACTCCCACGGGGACCTAAGACGCCAGCTGGATGAACCGACAACCGCCAAGGAAGGCGTTGACCTGCAACGGCTCTACCAGGATGCCGTGCAGGCATCCCATACCGATTACCAACGAGAGGTCCGGCTGAGGGAAACAGTCACGGTTGGAGAAATGCAAGTAACCGTTTCGGGAAGGGCGGACGGGTTCGCCGAGAGGAACGGAGAGAGTTGCATGATCGAAGAGATCAAGACTGCTCGAGTGAATCCGGAGAAACTGTTTACCCATCGTGGCGACCTGCATCTGGCTCAAGCCCGGATTTACGGCGCAATGGCCTGCGCGGCATTCAATGCCGAGTCAGTTGACATCAGACTGACGTATCTGCATCCGGACTCGGAGGCTGTTTCCACGCGCGAGTTTCGGGAATTGCGGAAGACGTTGCGACAGGTCCTCATGGAAAGTGTTGGCGCGTTTGCTTGCTTCATTTCGACCCTCAGGCGCAGGATCGAGACGAGGAACTCTGCCGCCAGGGAACAGAGATTCCCATATCCGGCATATCGATTGGAACAACACGAGACAGCTCGCGCGGTGTACCGCAGCCTTCGGGATGGGGATCACCTCCTGTTGGACATCCCAACGGGATCAGGCAAGACCATCACCACGGTGTTTCCCGCGATCAAGGCGCTCGGGGAGGGAGTGTGCAATCGGATTGTGTACGCGACCAGCCGCACGACGGGCAAGACGATCGCCGAGAAGACTCTGGTCGACTTGAGCGGCGCCAATCCCAGCCTCGTCGCGGTGACGTTGTCGGCCAAGGATCAGGTGTGCCTCACGCCGGGAGCTCCTTGCGAGCCCGAGTCCTGTACCTACGCGAAGGGGTACTTCAACAAGTTGCCGCGAGCAAGGGAGGAGTTGCTTGGTGGAGGTGTCGTCACGGAGAAGAGCTTGACCGCCGTGGCGAAGACACATGGGTTGTGTCCCTACAGACTGGGAATGGATGTGGCCGAGTGGTCCGATGTCGTGATTTGCGACTACAACCATGTGTTCGATCCGTTCGTCAAGANNNNCGGAAAGTGGCATTGCTGGTGGACGAAGCCCACGGTCTCGCTGATCGAGTTTGCGACAATCTGTCCGCGAGTCTCTCCGTGGCGGCGCTCTCAAACATGGCGCACATGCTCTCAGGTTCGCCCCGAAGCCTCGTTCTGACTCTCGCGGATGAGCTCGTTCGTCAATCTGTGTCGCACCTTGGCGAAAAGGAAGACGAAGTGCAAATTTGCGGACTCCCGGATGAGTTTTGGCAGCAATTGCAACGGCTGACCGAGGACTTGCCAGCCGTCAATTCGGAGCTCTGGGAGAACACGCAGTTCCGGGAGTTCGCGTTTGCTCTGGCGCACCTGCGGATCCTGCGAGGTGTCTTGCGCGATCACGACTTCGTACAGTTGCTCGATCGGAAGGACGACGATGTGTGTTACTCGATCCGATGCCTGCTAGCAGCCGAATACATTCGCGACATCATGAAATCGTTTTCAAGCTCGATTCGGTTCTCTGGAACTCTTTCGCCTGCGCGCCTCTATCAGCGGACACATGGATTTGAGGCCGCGGCCCTAACGACTCCGCCCCCGTTCGATCGTTCCAATGTCCGCGTGCTGGTCGTGCCCAGCATCCTGACCGCCTTTCGAAGGCGCGAGCGTTCGGCCGGAAGACTTGCTCAGCTCATTCTGTCTTGCCAGCGGACGTCTCCCGGCAACTGGCTGGTGGCGTTTCCGTCGTACGCATACCTGAACATGGTGGCCGTTCACCTGCGTGGCAGGGAAGGACTCAGGGCGCAGGAGCGTTCGATGTCCAGCAAGCAACGAGACGAGTTCATTGCTTGGCTCAACAAGGGAACTTGGCGGGTGGGGCTGATTGTGGCCGGTAGCATGTTCGCTGAAAGCGTCGACTACGATGGCGATGTCCTGATGGGAGCGATGGTTGTGGGACCATGCCTGCCGCCACCTTCGCTGAAACAGGAGCTGATGCTGAAGCACCCGGAACTTGGTGACGAGATTGCGTCGCTGCTTCCCGGCATGCGCAAGGCGGTGCAGGCGGCGGGCCGAATCGTCCGAAGCGAGAACCAGCGAGGAGTTGTTGTGCTGGTGGATCCCAGGTTTGCGAAGGGCCGGTTCCAGGAGTACTTTCCGTCACATTGGGACCCGGAGATCGTTCCCGATCGGAGGGTCGCGCAAGAGGTGCGTTCGTTCTTCGAACCGGGGGAAGCTGCGCTGGTCGGGTCGCGGTTCGAGCCGCGCTTCGATGGATACATGTGCGCGTGTCGGATAGTGTCCACGCGCGCAATGTCGCAATCATGGGGGACGACTAGTCAAGTGCAGAAACCGCTGAGTTCCGGAGCCTGCAGGCGCGGTCGCCCCACGACCTATCGGCGCACCAAGGTTGTCGGCACTGTTGGTCCCGCATGCATCGAGCTCCCTGTCCTCAAGCAGCTCGTCGCAGCGGGCATGGACGCCGTTCGGATCAACATGTCCCACTCCTCGCACAATGAGGCGACTACGTGCATCGAGCGAATCGCCGAGCTCAACCGCAAGGCTCGGTACCCCATCCCCGTCATGCTCGACACGCGAGGCCCCGAGGTGCGGACAGGGCCGCGCAAGGAGGCCATGCAGTTGCGCGAAGGCGAACAGGTATGGCTCAGAAGAGTTGGTGAGTCGGGGGTGGAGCCGCGCGACATCGAGGTGGAGTTTGGGGCGTTTCCGGAGTTGCTCGGTTCCGGTGACCTGGTAAAGCTGGACAACGGGCTGATCAACCTACGCGTCGACAAGGAGACGGAAGGCGGTGTACGTTGTCTCGTGGAACACGGTGGAGTGCTGGGAAGCAGAAAGCACGTCAACTTCCCGGGCAAGCACATCGACTTGGCGGCGATCCCTCCCCAAGATGCGGAAGACGTGCGATTCGCCATCGAGCACGACGTGGACTTCATCGCGCAATCCTTCGTTCGTACGCCGGACGACATCCTCGCCATGCGGGAACTGATCGGTCGGCGACGGGACTGCATCAAGGTCATCGCCAAGATTGAGAACCACGAAGGAGTGGCAGAAGCCGAGGCGATCTCGCATGTTGCCGATGCGCTCATGGTAGCGAGAGGCGACCTCGGCATCGAGACTGACATCGCGGCGATGCCCAGTTTGCAGCGGAAGCTCGTGCAGATGGCGGTCGGCTCGGGTCGACGATGCATCGTGGCGACTCAGATGCTGGAATCGATGCTCGAGAATCCCATTCCCACTCGCGCAGAAGTCGTGGACGTGGCGAACGCGGTCTACGAAGGAGTGGACGCCGTGTTGCTGTCGGGTGAAACAAGTATTGGCAGCTACCCGGTGCGAGCAGTTGAACAGGTCGTTCAGATCGTGCGTGAGAGCGAGAAGCTTCCGGGGCTCGACTTGGCGGGCGCCGAGCTGATGAACTCGGAGAAGCAACTGCTGGCCCGCTCCACAGTCGAACTGGCGGAACGCGTTCAGGCGTCAGGCATCGCGGTCATCACCCGGACCGGAGCGACAGCGCATCTCGCCGCGAACTGCGCGCCGAAGGGACCCCCTATCTTCGCATTCACGAATTCCGAGCGCACGTGCCGGCAATTGATGCTCAATCGGGCAACGTACCCTCACTTGATCAAGTTCGGGAGCGATCCGGAGCGCACGATTCTGAATGCCATGAGCGTTCTGGTGGCGAAGGAAGGCATGAACCGGAACGAGAGAGTAGTCGTGCTGAGCGACATACTCAGTATCGGTGGCGTGGCGGGCATTCAGGTGCGAACGGCTGTTCCGGCTGGGCTACAGAACGGAACCCAGCACGAGTTGGGCGGCAACCACGACAAGTAGGGCTCCGAAGATCATCTGCAAGCGCGTTGACGAGAGCTGGTGCGCCAGCCAGACTCCGAACGGGGCACACAAGGCAGCGCCCACGGCGACTGGCACGGCAGCCGGGTGGTAGACGTACCCCAAGGTTCCGACAGATGTCTGTCCCCAACCCGCGATGGCGTATCCGATGGTGCCGAAGCAGGCCACGAAGAACGCGAGTGCGCTGGCGGTTGCCGCCGCGTGCACCATAGGAAAGCTGAAGTAGTTGAGCGTGGGGACGACGAGGTTTGCTCCGCCTATCCCAGTCAGGCCGGATACGGTGCCGATGGATGCAGCGATGCTGGTGGACACCAGGGGATGGGGCCACTGTCGAGGGTTTCCCGGCTGCCAATTGGCAATCAACTTGGCCGCCATCGCCAGCATGAGGATGCCAACGAACAGTTCGATAGTCGTGACATCCAGCATCCGTGCAATGAAGGCTGCGCCAAAGCTCCCCATCACCATGAACGCGACCCACCGGCGGAACACAAACCAGTCAATGGCATGGTTTCGATACTGAGCTATCGACGTGTCGGCTGTGGTGACCATCACCGT
>JAGWBL010000146.1 GCA_021295935.1 Pseudomonadales bacterium | reverse complement strand
CTGCGGAATCTATGAATCCAGTCGGTGGCGGGACTCAGTGCCTGGAACCAGATCAACACCACCAGGATGAAAAGGCTGACACTTGAGGAGCCGCTTGACAGTCAGCCAGGTGCCACGAAGCCCTCCATGCATTTCTATGGCTTCCACTGCGTAGCTCGAACAGGTCGGATAGAACCGGCAGGTCGGGCCCTTGAGCGGCGAGATCACAAGCTGGTATGCGCGCACCAGTGCGAGCAGAACGCGTTGCAAGGCGTTTCGATTCCGTGGTGTCGACATTGCCGGAGCCCTGCTCGTCATCGCTCCCGACCCATCCCTCGTTCGATCTCTTGCCAAACCCGCGAGAGCGTCCGACCCAGTTCTTCGCGAAGAGTATCCCTTGCACTGCTCGGATCGCTCCGACGCACGACAACCACCACATCCACCGCTGGCAACCGGTGCTGAAAACCGCGAAACGACTCACGAATCAAGCGCTTCGCGAGATTTCGGTCCACAGATTTGGGCACGGCTCGCCTCGACACAACCAACCCTAGGCGACAACAGTTGCAATCGTTTCGAGTCGCCACTGCTCGGATCCCTTCTCGCCGCACGTTTATGTCGGGAGCGTTGAAAACGCGATCAAACTGTGGCTTCGCCAGGAGCCGCTTCCGTCTCTCGAGTCGAAACCGCGCTACGGTGTCACACCGCGAGCCGCTTGCGGCCTTTGGCACGCCTTGCACGGATCACCCTCCGGCCCCCCTTGGTCGCCATTCGTCCCCTGAAGCCATGAGTTCGCTTGCGAGAGATCCGACTGGGTTGATATGTGCGCTTCATCTTGAAACCGGAGTGTCACAGAGCGAGCGAGGATTCTAGTTGACGCCCAAGGTCTGTCGAAAGCATTTGCTTTTCAAAGGATTACGCGCGAACACCAGCTTGCTGCGCGTGCACTTATCCACAAGACCAAGGACCAACCATCATTTGAAAGCAAAAGAAGATAGAAATGGACCAATTGTTGTTGTTTACCTGTGGACTACACGGCAATCGTACATGTTATTAAAGGAAAATCAACACGTTGCTGATGGGAATAATTCGTGCATTGGCGGTTACTTGGGCTTGGGATTCGAGAGTCGTACGGCCTCGTTCTGGCGCGACTCGGATTCATCCACAAGACTGTTCACAAGTTGTCCACAGACAGTCCACCGTGAGGCGGCGCGAGGATGTCTTGATGCCGGGAAGCAACTGCCTGCGGAAGCGTGCCCAATGAAGGGGGATGGCAGGAACTGGCCAAGCCTGTGACATGCGTTCCACGGAAATGGTGACAGCAATCCGGCCCGCCGGAAGGCGGAGCCCTCTGGTGACAAGAGTCCGAACCGGGGCGGGGAGATAGCGCTGGGCAATCTAGAATGATGTTGGTGGCTTGGGGTTCTTGGCAGCGAGGTTGGCGGCTGCCGCGCCTGCGTCACCACGTTGGGGAGGAGAACTTGGTGGATTCAGCGCGCATCTGGGAGTCCGTTCAGAAAAGCTTGGGAGACACGATGTCTCGGGAGGAGTTTCGAAGACTCATACCTCCGCTCAAGAGTTCGTTCGACGGATCGGAGTTGTTGCTGCGAGCGCCCAACCAGCATGTCGTCAACGAGCTGAATGCGCGCTTCATGCGTCGGATTCATGACGAGATAGTTCGGAACGCCGACCCTCTTCATCCTGTCTCGGTCCGTCTCGTGGTCGACCGCGACAGGTGCAGCCAAGCGTCCAAGGGCCCTCGTTCGGCTGGCCGAATCGGCAAGCCGGGGCGTGCGAGAGGCTCGAACAACATCAATCGGGCGTACACCTTTGATTCGTTCGTTGACGGTTCTTCGAATCAGTGGGCGAAGCCGGCAGCGCAGAGCGCAGCGAGATCTCCGAGCTCGACGCACAACCCGTTGCTTCTCTACGGCGGCGTTGGACTGGGCAAGACGCATCTGCTGCACGCGGTGGCAAACGACGTCCAGTCCAGCGACAGGATGAGCAGGGTGCTCTACTGGGTGTCCAAGGATTTTGTCGAGAAGATGGTTGCATCTCTCAACCGAGGCAGGATCCAGGAGTTCACCGACCACTTCAACGCGGTAGACCTGTTGCTGATCGATGACATTCAGTTCTTGGCGGCGAAGGAGAAGTGCCAAGAGGAGTTTTTCCACGTTTTCAATCGGTTGCATGATGAGGGCGTGCAGATGGTTTTCACTTCGGACCAGTTTCCAACGGAGATTGACAGACTTGAAGAGCGACTGCAATCCAGATTGGTGTACGGTCTGAGCGCCGAGGTGAAGCCGCCGGATCTGGAGACCAGGGCGGCCATTCTTCTCAAGAAGTGCGACAACACCGGAGTGACCTTGCCACACAGCGTGGCCATGTACATTGCGGAGCGCGTGCGGAAGAACGTGAGAGAACTTGAGGGCGATCTGAGGAACATCCAGCTGCGAGCCTCCCAGCAACGGGAAAGCGTGATTTCGCAGGATCTGGTCAATTACACGCTGCACGAGCTGGTGGGGTATCGCGTGAGACCGCTCACCGTTACCGCGATAGTGGATCAGGTGACGGAGTACTTTGGCGTTCGGAAACGGGATCTCGTGGGAAAGACGCGGACGCGCACGATCGTAAGGCCGCGGCAGATAGCCATGGCGCTCGCGAGGGAGTTCACGGACCTCTCGTTGCAGGAGATCGGCGTGGCGATCGGAAACAAGGATCACACCACGGTCCTGCACGCGTGCAAGCAGGTCGCGTTGGTTCGGAAGTCGGATCCCCGATTCGATGCCGACTACAGCAATCTCGCCAAGCTGTTGAGTCAGCAATAGCGGGCAATGCCGAATAGCGGAAAATGAAAGGAAATCAAGAGCATGCACATTGAAATCGAACGTTCGAACCTGATGTTAGGCACCCAATTCACATCCAGCATCATCGACACCAAGCAAGCAGGCAACCACCAACTCGCAAACATTCTTCTGGACGCGGAAGGAGACTGTCTCCGAGTGGTCGCCTCGAACCTCAACATCACGCTCACTCGGGTAATCGATGAAGTCAGCATCGAAGTGCCCGGCAAGTTCGCGATACCAGGACGGACGCTCGCGGGCGCGGTCGGGGCAACACCGAAAAGCAGCATGGTTCTCGAGACATTCGAGAATCGGCTCAGGGTGCGCGCAGGCAGGGCGGAGTTCGACTTGCGGGCCATGGCGGGCGCGGATTACGAAGGAGTGCTTCCGCCGGCGGATCGAGGAGAGTTCGTGGATGATCCTTTGGCGGAGGTGTCGGTTCCGGTGGATGAGTTCCGACCCGCTCTCGCTGCTGCGGCAACCACCATGGCTCCCCAGCGCGACTACCGGCATCACTTGCAGGCCGTGCTCTTCGAGGTTGCTTCCGAACGGTTTCGGTTGGTGTCGACGGACATGTCCAGGATGTGCGTCGCCACCATGCATACTGACAACAAGGAACCAGATCCCTCGGCGACTGCGCTGGTCGGCAGGCGGACGATCTCTGAAATCAACCGGTTGCTGATGACCACCGAGGAGGACTGCCTGGACGTCACGTTGCGTTCCAATGGGATCATCGTGAAGGATGGAAGTCACACGATCCGTTCGAACGTGGTCAATCAGAGCTATCCGGCTTACGAGCACGGCATTCCCAAGGAAGGCTGTCCGATCATGGTGGCAGATCGGGCGGCTCTGAAGGAAGCGGTTAAGCAGGCAACCCTCACCGCCTTGACAGTCGACAGGATGGTGCGGTTCGACTGTTCGGACAATGCGCTGAAGGTCAGCTCGCACAATGAGTACGGACACCGCTTCCAGACCGAGTTGCCGGTTCAGTACGACAGCAAGCTCGCAGTGGGATTCAACGGCGACATGCTCTACGAGATCCTGGACAACCTGTCCGGAGATGATGTTCACCTGCAT
>JAGWBL010000145.1 GCA_021295935.1 Pseudomonadales bacterium | reverse complement strand
CCGAAGTCGGCGCCGATCTTGTCCTCCAGGTAATCCTGGGCATAGAGTCCGCAGCCGACGTTGATGACCTCCCCGGCAATCATCGGGACGCCGTTCGAATAGTCGTACAGAACCTCTCCGGGAGTGCCGATCAGCTCTCGGTCGAGCACCAATTGAAGCTGGTCCGCCCCGTTGTAGAGAGTCACTTCGTTGATTCTCTCGAGCCCGGTCTTGAGAGTCATCAGGTACTCGATGGTGATGTCTTCCTTGTCCGTTCCTTGCCAATCGGGAATGAAATCGGCCACGGACTGGTCAAGATCCTCGATGTACTCTTGGTCAAGGGCTCTGCCGACCAAGGCGCTGGTGAAGCTCTTGGCGACTGACCAGCTCGTCACCAGATCGTCTTCCGTGCGCAGATCGCTGTATTCCTCGGCTATGACGTAACCGTTCCTGACGATGATCAGTTGGAAGGGTCGAATGCATAGTCGATGGCTTCTTCGATGTCGTCGGGGCAGACTCCTTGGTCTTCAGGCTCGGAAGACTCCCAGTCGTTGTCAGGCCACACTTCCGTGAAGGGCCCCTGACTCACGGGCACCGAGCATGCTTCAGGATCGGGTGGGGGCTCCACCGGAGGTGGGGGCTCGGAAGAGCCTCCGCCTCCTCCGCAACCGGCGAGCGCGCTCAGGCTGCATGGACCGCACAGGCGTAAGATCCATGCAGCCGAGTGGCTGCGTGGATTTCGATTCAGCATGGTTACCTCCACCCAGGGCACAATTGCCCTGCGCCAAACTCTGGAAGAATCTAGAATTGAGCATCTTATCTCCGATGGGATTGTTTTGCAGCATGTCGGGCGCGTGGAACCGTCATCGCGCTCTGAATCAGGTGTGCCGGGTGCATGCGCTCTTCAGCCACCTGTCCCGCATGCGCCGAACTGATGGGTCGTGAGTGAATTGGTCCGGCCTGTCAAGCGGCATCCATGCCAGCTGACGAGACTCTTCCGAGACTGCAAGACTCCAATCGGAGGCGATCAGCGCGAAGCGCACGTCGTAGTGCAAGTGGGGCGGGGCATCGCCGATTGCCGGAAAGCGATGGATCTCTACATCGAAGATGCCGGTTGACAAGGGCCTGACTGCAAGTCCCGACTCCTCAGCGGCCTCACGGAGTGCAACTTGGAGCGTGTCGGGGTTGCCGTCGCTGTGACCACCGACCTGTATCCAGATGCCGAGCTTGCGATGCAGGGTCAGCAGGGCATGGGTCCTGTCCGGAGCGAGTATCCATGCTGATCCCGTTACATGCCCGTCGTCGTAGCAGTCGTTCTCGAAACACCGCGACTGTGTCTCGAGCAAGCGAAGAGTCTGCAGTGCGCACTTGTCTTGGGGGTGTGAGGCGAGGTAGTCCGCCATCGCGACATGAAGGTCAAATCCGTCGCTGGCGGGTCTCTCGGGCGGGGACAAGATCAAGCAGCGGGCTCAGTCAGTTGAGGAAGCGAGGGAACCTGTTGCGCTCTTCTGCGCGTCGCGTTCCTCGAGCCTACTTTCATGTCGCTTCGTTGGTTGCCGAGAGAACCGCTTGCGGCAAAGCCCAAGGCCGCACCCGGTGCTTGAACCTCTCGGCCCCTTGGCGTTGATCAAGCGCAAGCGTGTGCGCTTGACGCGGGATTCCTTACTTGATCTTGGAGCCAGAGCGTGATCAGGTCTGCCATCCAATCGAGGTCGATCACTCCGAAATTCGGTTCGCGATGATTGCGAGAATGAACCCCGAACTGGTTGATGGAGCTTTCTCCAAACCCCGATCGGGCCCCCTGCAAGCTCGAAGACAGCATAGCCGACGCCCGAAGCGTGCTCCTTCGGCACTCCCGACAACTCGTCACGGTGCAACTTCCCTGAGGCGACCACCACCTGACCGGCGATGGCGCGGAACAGCCGGTTGCGCACGGTCGGAAAAGGAACTCACGGCAAGACGAAGTTGATCGTCGCTTGCGACTGCTTCGATGGTGGCGGCCGACAAAACGACTCCAAGAAGCGTACTCGCGAAACCCAAGTTCGGGACCTACTCTTCGTCGAAGAGCTCCACAAGCTGTTCGGTCATGGCGCCACCCAGTTGGTCTGCGTCGGTGATGGTGACGGCTCGGTTGTAGTGGTTCTTCACGTCGTGGCCGATTCCGATGGCGATCAACTGCACGGGGGAATGGGATTCGATGGAGTGGATCGCGTACTTCAGGTGCTGTTCAAGGTAGCTGCTCGGATTGGCCAGCAACGTCGAGTTGTCGACGGGAAGTCCGTCGGAGATGACCATCAGGATCTTGCGTTGCTCTGCCCGTGCCACGAGCCTGGTGTGCGCCCAGATCAGCGCTTCACCGTCGATGTTCTCCTTGAGGACGTCTTCACGCAGCATCAGACCCAAACTGCGACGACACCGTCGCCAAGGGTCGTCCGCCGTCTTGAAAATGATGTGTCTCACGTCGTTCAGCCTCCCGGGGTGGTCTGGCTTGCCAGAGTTCACACACTGCTCGCGTGATCTTCCGCCCCGCCACGCACTCGTGGTGAACCCCAGGATCTCCACGCGCACGCCACAACGCTCCAGGATCTGGCCGAGTATGTCACCGCAGATGGCCGCGATCGTGATGCTGCGTCCTCGCATGGAACCCGAACTGTCGATAAGCAAGGTGACGACTGTGTCCCGGAAGTTGCTCTCCCGTTCCTGCTTGTGCGCCAATGGGTTCATGGGCGATGCGACGACTTGAGCAAGCCTGCCGGTGTCCAAGTGGCCTTCCTCGAGATTGAACTCCCAGCATCGCGTCTGTTTCGCCAAGAGCTTTCGATGCAGCCGTTTGGCGAGCTTGGTCGTTGCCTGCTTCAGGGGGAGGAGTTGCTTGTCGAGCATGGCTCGAAGGCCGGCGAGCTCCCCCTCATCGCAAAGTTCTTCAGCCCGCACGACTTCGTCGAACTCGGTGGTGTAGGCGGTGTAGTCGGCGTCCTCCCGGATCCGTCCCAAGTCGTCAACGGGCGACTGCAACGTGTCGTCGTCGAGATCCGAAGCGATGCTCTCAGCGTCGTCGTCCAAGTCACGTTCCATGGACATGGGATCGCCGTCGCTGTCTTTGCCCAGGGACATGTCGTCCTCAGCGACTGAATCCTCCATCCCGGAGGGCTCGTCCTGCTGCTCTTCCTCGGCGTCGGTCTCCTCAACGCTCTCGCCATTCTGGTCAGCTTCCTCTGAGAGAAGACCCAACGCAACTAGCAGTTCCTTGCACCGAGTTCCGAACAGAGCTTGGTCGTCCATGCAGTCGACCAGCGATTGAAGTTGCGAGCCGACTTGCGTCTGGAGGTACTCCCGCCAGTTCTCGATGTGCCGTTCGGCGGATGGGGGCAACTCCCGGTTGGTCAACACCTGTCGAATCATCAACCCAACTGCTGCGTCCAATGCGGAGCGCTCCCCGGGCATGGCAAGCTGGACAGGCACGTCATGAAAGTCGGATTCCAGTGACGCGTCGAGATTGTGAGCCAACCCGTCCATCTGTAGCGCGCCCAGCGCAGCAAGGCGAGCTTCCTCAGCTCTCTCGACCACTTCTCTTGGCACTGTGGCTCGCGGCTGTGTGCGCTGGTGCACGTCCTCATCGTGATATCGAGCCTTGAGCGCCAGCAAGTCGCTTCTGCCGCGCAGCGCATCCAGCTCGCTGGGTGCAACCCCTATGGTGGGAGAAGGAAGGCCGATGCGGTCCGGCGCGAATTCCAGTTCGTCCAGTCCAAACCCGACCTGAAGTTCGCCATCCTCGGCGATGGCTCGCACGGAAGCGGTGGTGGCACGCTTGAACTGCTCAAGCGGCTCGTTGGCCGCGCTTGACGTCGAGACTCCGAGTTGCGCGGGCCTAGACGGGACTCGTGATCCCGGCACTTGCGTCTCCCAGATCGACACCCATCGATCGCTGGTAGTACTCGGCGACGGTTGGTCGTTCCAGTTCGTCACACTTGATCAGAAAGGTGACGCGAAACCCGAACTCGAGATCGCTGAAGATTTCGGCGTTCTCTGCCCACGTGAGAACGGTTCTCGGGGACATCACGACGGAGAGGTCGCCGTTGATGAACCCCTGTCTTGTCAGGCTTGCCACCCGGACCATCTTGGACACAAGGGCGCGTCCGTCTGAGCGATTCTTCATTCCGGCCACCTTGCCGTGGATGATGTCGACTTCAAGGTCATGAGGCAGGTAGTTGAGCGTCACCACGATGTTCCAGCGGTCCATCTGTCCATGGTTGATCTGCTGGGTGCCGTGATAGAAGCCGGTGGTGTCGCCAAGTCCGACGGTGTTGGTCGTCGAGAACAGCCGAAACCACGGATGCGGGGTGATCACCTTGCTCTGGTCCAGCAGAGTCAGCCGGCCGTCCACTTCGAGCACGCGTTGGATCTCCTACATCACA
>JAGWBL010000144.1:3973-6098 GCA_021295935.1 Pseudomonadales bacterium | reverse complement strand
GCCGTTCCTGCCTTTCTGCGGTGGAAGTGCCAGAGATGCAGGTCCAGCAAGCGGTGCGTGAAGGGTCCGAGCAGGCGGCGTTCCAGCACCTGTTGGCGTGTAGGAAGCCGCGGCATGACGCGATGGAGCCACATGCTTCGATTATCTGTCCAGCTCCCGGTGCTCAAGCCGACGGTATGACTCTGTCTTTCCGGCAAGACGGCTGGTGCGCCGGGTCTTGGATAATGAGAATCGGTTGGCTTGCTGCGCAGGCACGGCCGGACACTCGACGACCCGAGAGCGCTTCGCAACTGGAACGGTGACCGATCTCCGAAAATGCCTGTTTCCGGTAGCGGGATACGGAACGAGGTTTCTTCCCGCAACCAAGGCTCTTCCCAAGGAGATGCTGCCGATACTCGAGAAACCGCTCGTGCAGTACGGAGTCGAGGAAGCGGTCGAGGCGGGGCTGGACCGAATCTGCTTTGTGACCGGACGGGGCAAGCGCGCCATCGAAGACCATTTCGACCGCAACCTGGAGCTTGAGTACCAGACTAGAGGATCGCATGCGGAGAAGATGCTGGGCGAAATTGACGCACTGGTGGCGAGATGCAGTTTCGCCTACACGCGCCAGCAGCAGATCAACGGGCTCGGCGATGCGGTGCTCGCAGGGGAGTCCATCGTGGGTGCCGAACCCTTCGCGGTCACCCTGGTGGACGACCTCTGCTTCGGTGACGGATCGGGAGTGCTCAGCCAAATGGTCGAGAGCTTCCGGGAGCACCAGTGCTGCATTGTCGCAGTCGAGAAGATCCCGAGACGATTGACGTCGAGGTACGGGGTCGTGTCGAGCTCGCCGCTACGAGATGGCTGCTCTAGAGTGGAGAGCCTGGTCGAGAAGCCCTCTCCGCGAGATGCGCCGAGCACATTGGCGGTCATTGGGAGGTACATCCTGACTCCAGACATCTTCAGGGCATTGGAGCACACGCCACCCGGCGTCGGCGGCGAGATTCAGCTCACGGACGCGCTCAACGTCTTGGCAGGAAAGGGCATGGTTGTCGCGCTGCGGTTCCGCGGACGGCGATTCGACTGCGGATCCATCAGTGGATTCGTCGAGGCTACGAACTATTGCTACCGGCGCAGGCAGCGGACGGGTGGATTGCATGCCTGAAGGCGCTCAGAGCGACTGGTCCATCTATCGCAGACTTCTGGGCTATCTGCGGGGCCGCGAGTGGCTGTTCCTGGTGGCGCTGGTTGGCTACTTGCTGGCGGCCCTTGCGGAGGGGGTGTTTGCGCAGACTATTGGCTCGGTCGTTGACGCCTTTCAGCCGCCAGCGGGTGCGGAAGCGAACCCGATCCCGCGTTGGTATTGGCTTCCCGACGTGTTCCAGCAGTTCGGACTTCCCTCGATCTGGACGTTTCCGCTGCTGATCTTCGTCGCTGCCGTTGTACGCGCGGCTGGGGCGGTGTCGGGCGAGTACGTCCTCTCTCGCGTGTCGTTCCAGGTGATCCACACTGTGCGATGTCAGCTGTTCGAGCGGATGCTGCATCTTCCTTCTTCGTTCTACAGCGAAAGCCGGCAGGGTGATCTCTCCAACCGTCTGACCGACACAACCTCGCGCCTGCGGGACACGGTCACGGACGTCAACAAGATCGTCATTCAGGACGGCGTGAAGTTGCTGGTGCTCGTGCTCCTCATGGTCTCGATCAATGCCGTCCTGACCGCGGTGTTTCTGGTGTTGGCCCCGCTGATCGCTCTGGTCGTTCGCTACGCGTCGCGCCGCTTCAGGAGGATCAGCCGGCGTATCCAGGCCTCGATGGGCGAAGTGACCCAGGTAGGACATGAGATCGTGCATGCGTTCAAGATCGTTCGCACCTACGGCGGCGAGCTGTTGGAGCGCAACCGGTTCCGGAGCGCCAGCGAGACTAACCGAAGGCAACAGCTCAAGCTTGTAGCTACCAAGGCGCTGAGTGCTCAGGTCATACAGGTGGTGGTTGCGATAGCGCTCGCGTTGCTGGTGGGCGCGCTCTTGTTTCCTGAGATTTCTGCCGGCATGACCGCGGGCGAATTGGTGACGTATGTCGGCTACGCGGCATTGCTCGCGATCCCGACAAAGAGGCTGTCCGATGTCGTGTCGAGCCTTCAAGCGGG
>JAGWBL010000144.1:0-3961 GCA_021295935.1 Pseudomonadales bacterium | reverse complement strand
AGATAGACCACCCCGCTGAGCGAGACGACGGAGTGATCGAAGTTGAACGGCTGGCGGGAGAGATCGAGTACCGAGACGTTTGCTTTGCCCACGCGGGCTCCAACTTCCATGCTCTGGAGAACGTGTCGTTCAAGATCTGCCCTGGAGAGACGTTAGCGATCGTGGGAAGTTCCGGGAGTGGCAAGACGACCTTGGTAGAACTCCTGTTGCGGTTCCACGAACCAACCTCGGGTGAGATTCGGATAGATGGGGAGCCCCTGAACAACTATCGAAAGGCCAATCTCCGTTCGCACATTGCGTTCGTGGTCCAGGAGGAGGTGCTGTTCAACGAGACCATTCGGGCCAACATCGCCTACGGCGAGCTTGAATCCGCAAGCGACGCGCAAATCTGGACTGCGGCGGCGCGGGCGCGCGCGGACGGGTTCATTCGCGCACTCCCCGATGGACTTGACACCATCGTCGGCGATCGGGGTTCCAGGCTCTCCCATGGACAGAGGCAGCGAATCTCCATTGCTCGTGCGTTCCTGAAGAACCCACCGATTCTCGTTCTTGACGAAGCGACTTCAGCTCTCGATACCGAGTCAGAGGCGATGGTGCAGAGCGCTCTGGAAGAAGCGATGAAGGATCGAACGACGTTGGTGATCGCCCATCGCTTGTCGACGGTGAAGGGTGCGGACAGGATCTTGGTACTCGAAAACGGCCGAGTGGTGGAACTTGGCGACCGCGATTCCCTGCTGAAGTCAGGAGGGCGATTGGCCGAGCTTTACGCGGCGCAGGGCGATCGGACACATGCAAGCTCCGACCTCGGACATCCCCAGCGAATCTTGGTTCCGGTGGAAGTCCCTCCGCTCACACCGCAGCCGGAGCGTTCCTGGTACGACTCGGGAAGGACGATGTCCTTTCTGAGGCCGGCTTCCTTGCTGTTCGGCCGGTTGGCAAAGCGAAGGCGCAACGCGTTTCAGCAAGGTCGCAAAGCTGTATGGTGCCCTCCCGTGCCGATGGTGGTCATCGGGAACATCGCGGTCGGAGGGACGGGCAAGACGCCGTTGGTCATCTGGCTCGCACGATGGCTGAGGCAATGCAATGTCAGGGTCGGCATCGTCAGCCGGGGCTACGGCGGCATGATCAAGACAACTCAGGTGGTCACCGCGGGTTCGGACCCGCGGAGAACCGGCGACGAAGCGCCGATGCTGGCTGAACGAACCGAGTGTCCGGTCGTGACCGACCCAGACAGAGTGCGCGCCGTGAGGGAGCTGACAGACCAGTTTGAGGTGGATGTCGTGCTTGCCGACGACGGCTTGCAGCACTATGCGTTGCATCGTGACCTCGAAGTCGTGGTTGTGGACGGATTCCGCGGTTGCGGGAACGGCAGGCTGCTTCCGGAAGGTCCTTTGCGGGAACCGATCGAACGTTTGGCGGAAGTTGATTGGGTGGTTGCCAACGGGCAGCCGACGGGTCTCGTTGAGCGAGAGTCGGTGTGTCGAACGGTGGCGGTGGAGTTCGTCAACGTGCAGACTGGCGCAACGGTTGCACCCGGCAGATTCGTTCACGAGGTGTCGAGCGAAGTGCAGGCGTATTGCGGAATCGGCAACCCCGAGCGGTTCAGGAGGACATTGATGGAGCAGGGCATCCGGCCGGAAATGCACGCGTTTCCGGATCACCATCGGTTCGGCCGGAACGACTTCAAGATTGGCTCGACCGAAGCGGTCGTGGTCTCTGAGAAGGACTACCGCAAGGTTGTTCCAGTGATTGCCAATCCGTCCAGGCTCTGGTATCTCAAGATCGACATCGCGTTCGAGCCTCCGGTAGACGATCTGGTTCGGGCTCTGTTCGAACCCCTCCTGCCTGCAATCGCCACCGCTGCATGACAACGTTCAGGGTCGTGGTTCCCGCGCGACTGGGATCCAGCCGGCTTCCGAACAAGCCGCTGTTGGACCTGTGTGGCAAGCCCATGATCGCGAGAGTTGCGGAACGGGCTTTGGCGTCGGGGGCGGACGAGGTGGTTGTTGCCGCGGCCAGTGAGAGTATCCTCAATGCCGTCGCACATCTGCCGGTTCGTACCTTTCTGTCTCGCAGGGTGCATGCGACAGGTTCGGACCGGGTGCTTGAAGCTGCGCAGATTCTTGACTGGAGCGACCACACGATCGTCGTCAACCTGCAGGGCGACGAACCGTTGATTCCCCCGGCCGCGATCGATCAGGTTGCCGAACTCGTCCGCGAATCGGGATTGCGTTCTGTGGGAACGCTTGCGGAGCGCATGTCGTCACGTGAGGACATCCTGGATCCCCACGTAGTCAAGGTGGTGACAGCCCGTGACGCAACCGCGCTCTATTTTTCGCGAGCGCCCATTCCGTGGGACACGAATCGGTTTCCAGACGACGCGCCCCGATCCTGGACACCCGGCTTTCGTCGGCATATTGGCTTGTATGCCTATTCCGTTCACCTGCTCAGAACGTTTGTCGAGCTGTCGAGGGGAACTCTCGAGCAGATGGAATCGCTTGAGCAACTGCGATTGCTGGAGAACGGGATTCCAGTCATCGTCGCTGACGCGTGTGAGCCAGTGCCTCCCGGGGTCGACACGGAGAAAGGCGCGGAACTGGTCCGACGCGCGTTGGCGTGAGCCCCGCGCCAGCGTCACGCGGTGGTGCAACCACGGGCGCATGACTTGGACACGCGCGAGCACAGGGTTCCCGATTGGGACTGCTTGCTACCGCGGCCCCATTCGGATGCCGCCATCCAAGCGGATCGTCTCGCCGTTCAGGTAACGATTGCGCACGATCTCCTCAACCAGACCCGCAAACTCCCGTGCGTCGCCAAGCCTGTTCGGAAACTGCACGGAAGCAATCAGTGGCTCGCGCACCTTGTCGGGGGTGCCGATCATCATTGGAGTCTCGAACACGCCCGGAGCTATCGTGCAGACTCGAATGCCGTTGCGCGCCAGGTCCCGTGCAATCGGCAGTGTCATGCCTACGACGCCGCCTTTGCTCGCACTGTAGGCGGCTTGACCGATTTGGCCATCAAAAGCTGCGACGCTGGCAGCATTGACGATCACGCCGCGTTCTCCATCCGTTTCGTCGGGCTCGTTGGCCTGCATGGCTCTGGCGCAAAGCCGCAGCGTGTTGAAGGTGCCCACAAGGTTGACCTGGATGACGAACTGGAACTGTTCCAATGGAAGCGCTCCGTTGCGGCCCACCGTTCGGGCGGCCGCGCCGATGCCAGCGCAGTTGACGTTGATGTGAATCGCGCCAAACTTTTCCAGCACAGCTTCGACTGCATGCTCCGCGGATTCTGAACTCGCGACGTTGACCTTGAAGGCCGCTGCACCGCCGCCAATTGCCTTCGCGGTCGCTTCGGCGAGTTCTTGATTCAAGTCCAGGATCGCCAGCCGAGCCCCGGACTCCGCGAGAGCAAGTGCAGTTGCCTTGCCGAGTCCCGATGCTCCTCCGGTAACAACGGCGACTCTGCCCTTTGATTCCACCACTTCTCCAAGATCGGCGATTCCGAGCAGTATATTCAGGGCCAAATGAGCTTCCAACCGCCTGCATCGCTCGTTGCCGGGTCCGAATCGGTGTGGAAGGACTGCTTTCTGCTGTATCGGGACTACCTTTCCAAATCACACTACGAACGGTTGAACGCGTTCTGCGTGTATGACGTTCCGTGGCGGAAGGAACTCGTCTCCATGTTCGGCAAGGTTCATGTCGCGCGCAGGCGGACCTGCTGCTACGGTGCGCCTGGAGCCATGTACCGCTATCGCGGTTCGGCTCAGACTCCTCTCACCTGGGATGGACCCTTGTTGCAACTGAGGGACAGACTGGAATCCGAGCTCGGAGCTTCCTTCAATTTCGTGTTGCTGAATCGTTATCGCGACGGGGGCGACCATGTGGGTTTTCACTCCGACGACGAACGCGACCTGCAGTCGGAACCAGTGATCGCCTCCATAAGCTTGGGAAGTTCACGTACG
>JAGWBL010000143.1 GCA_021295935.1 Pseudomonadales bacterium | reverse complement strand
TGCTCTCCACCTCTGATACCGGTGGCGAGCCTCATGCACGGGTGGACGTGCTTCGTCGGTTTGGCGAGCGATTCGGCTTCTTTTGTCACGGATCCGGCTCCAAGGTCAGGGAGTTTGCCAACGCGGGAACCGCAGCCGCGGTTGTGTACCTCCCGTCCTTGGGAATCCAGTACCGAGCGGCCTGCGAATGTGAACAGATCCCGCCCTCCATCGTGCACGCCCAGTGGTTGCAACGTCGAGAGCTGTCCAAGCGGCTGGATGTCCTGTACGAGACTCGCCCTCAAGGGTCTGGTGTCGAGTCTCTCGACTGGATTCGTGCCCAATTGCTTCGGATCTCCACGCCGGAAAGAGCGCCGGCAACCTCCGTAGGCTTCTACTTGGAGCCGATTGGGATCGATCGGCTCTCTCTTGCTGACGACGGCGTCCATGACCGCCGGCTGTTCCGATGGTCGGACGGGGCCTGGAGCGAATCCGTCCTCATGCCGTGACGAACGATGGCAGTTGCGATTGCTTGCCTTCGCTATCCGATTCCCCGATTGCGCGGGATTCAGGCACAATAGGATAAACAGCTGCAGCAGCAGTGCGCAGCACAGGGTGTCCAGACGGGGAGGAGACAAATGTCGGAAGCTGGCACATTCAGGAAAATCATCGATTCACCCCTGTGGCTTCAGATCCTCGTGGCGTTGGGTCTGGCGGCGATCGTGGGGCTGGTTGTGGATGTCGACACCACGATCCTCGGGGCCTCGGTGTACGGCATTCTCAACTACTTCGGGACGCTCTTCGTCAATGCGCTGAAGATGATCGTGGTCCCGCTGGTGGTGGCGACCATCATCGTCGGCGTAGCCAACATGGCCAAGCAGGAGGCGTTTGGTCGGGTGGGGGGCAAGACCGTCGGGCTCTACATAGCCACCGGTCTGATATCGGTCGTGACAGGACTGATCTTCGTAAACCTTGTCAGCCCCGGACACACGGAATCCGCGCAACTGCTGGTTGATTCGGTGTCGGTCAGCAGTGCCCAGGCCACGGTGTTGGAGAAGGTGGAGGGTCGCTCTTCCATGGACATCTTCGAAATCCTGTTGCGGGCGGTACCGGCCAACATCCTTCAAGCTGCCCTTGAAGTGCAGTTGCTTGCGTTGATTTTCGTGGGTGTCGTGTTCGGATTCTTCATGTCCAGGCTCCAGGGATCGGCGGGTGACACCCTGCGAGTGTTCTGGGACGGTGTCCACGACGTGATGATCATGATCACCATGTGGATCATGCGGTTCGCTCCGATCGGGGTGTTCGCCTTGGTCGGGAAAGTGCTGATCCAGTCTGGCTGGGAGGCCTTTCAACCGTTGGTGTGGTTCTTCCTTACTGTCTTTCTCGCGCTTGCCGTCCACTTCTTCGTGTGGTTGCCCCTGCTCTTGAAGTACGCAGGCGGCATCCGTCCATACGCCTACTATGGCAAGGTCCTGCGGGCCCAACTGACAGCGTTCTCAACCGCATCTTCGTCGGCCACGCTGCCAGTCACTTTGGACTCAGCGGAAAAGGCCGGTATCTCGCGCAAGGTCACGAGCTTCGTGCTGCCGTTGGGCGCGACCGTGAACATGGACGGCACCGCACTCTACGAGTGCGTTGTCGTGATTTTCATCGCCCAACTGTACGCCTACACGGCGGGAGTGGACTTCACGATCGGACAGCAGTTGATAGTGGTGTTCCTCGCATTGGTCACGTCCATCGGCGTTGCAGGCGTGCCGGCTGCCAGCTTGGTCGCCATAGCGTTGATCCTTCCGGCGGTTGGATTGCCTGTCGAGTGGATCGGGATCGTGCTTGTCGTCGATCGGCTCCTCGACATGTGCAGGACTTCGGTCAATGTCACGAGCGACCTGACCATCTCCGCGCTGATTGCGAGCAGCGAGAAGGAAGAGCTCGAGGATCTGCGGGCGGCGTAGCAGCAGCTTCGTCCTTTCTTGGGGATCGGCCTCGCTGGTCCTGGAACTCAGACACAGACGCCGGACTGGGGGCCGATCCTTTGCTTGGGCAGGCCTCGATGAGCGTTCGCCTGCCTCCGCTGGGCAAAGTTGGAGCTTTGGACTGGGCAGATAACTGGAGAGTGCCAGGCACGTGGCAGGAATCCGACAGCGGGAAGGTGAAGACCGCGCTAGATCTCTAACACGATAAGGTCACGCGCCCTGTCCGGAGTGATGCGGACTTGTTCTGCGCCAACATCCCGAGCATTCGCGATGACTTCGGCAAACACGGCGGGAAGAGACTGAGACCTGGATGATGCAGAACCTCCAGGCGCAATCTCAAAGAGAGCGGACGCTGATCGTTCATGGTTCGTGCCCCTTGAAGTACACCGCTATCTTCTTCGCGCCTTCGGCCCCGTCTTCGGATCGTCGCCCTCAGTCTGCAGCGAGGGGCCAAGTCCGATCAGCCTCAAGAACCGGAGAACTCCGGCAGGCAGGTCGTGCTTCGAATCGGAACGGAGTCAGTAACCCACCAGCTCCATGTACCCCTTGCCGACCCGGTGACCACGCTGTTCGACGTAGACCAGTCCCTCCCAGTACCGGAATTCCGTGTCCATCCGTTGATCGTCGAACGCGGCTACGATCGTCGAAGTGAAACCGGGCACAGTCAGTGACCACTCCACCGGATAGCCGTGAGCATGTCGGGTTGGCTCGAGATGCCAATCGGCGGCATCGAGATAGGAACCGGTTCCAACAGAATCGATGACGACAGCAGAACGTTCCACGGGTGATGCGTTCGTCTTCGGACGGATGCGAAAGAGAACCATGCTTCGGCCATCGTCAAGCTGGAGCGCGAACCAGTCCCAACCCACGAAGGAGCCGCCCAGAAACTCGGAACTCCACTCCCGGTCCATCCATGCTGATCCGGACACCTCGAACTCGGCGCCTCCTACCGATAGCGAGCCGTGGGCTCGCATTCTCGGCACCGAGTAGTAGAAAGAAGAACTCTCAGGTGTCTTGCGGGAAAGACCCGCCTCACCATGCAGGAACACCGGCTGCTGCTGCTCGAACGACAGGTTCACGGCGTAGTCTTCTGACGCTGCAGACAGGCGGAGTGGCGTGAAGTCGGTTCCCTCGGATGCCAACTCCCAGCCGTCAACGTAAGCCCGGAACGGTTTGGCAACGGCACCAGCGAGTTTCGGATGGCCGCGGGAACTTCGAGTGGATTCGATGTGGATCCTCTCGGCGACGTCGCTCAGGGCGAAGTGTCCGTGGTACATCTGGCCTGTCCGCCACGGACTGTTTGCGTCGCTGGAGCGCGGTGAAGTCGCTAGCCTGAAGAGCGTGAACTGGACGCCGAATTCTCTCCCGTTTGACGACTCGAGAATCGACGTCACGTACCACCACTCAAGGCGGTACTCCGGATGCGGTCCGTGATCGCGTGGGAAGACGAGATTCGCGGGCCCCTGGACTCGGGCGAATCCCGATGCTTCCTGTTCTCCCGACAGCAGAGGGAAGCCTGGTCCGCGGTCGGCGAGCTGTTCTGCGCATCCGGCGAAGCTGACAACGCTGACAAGAACACCCGCGGTTCTTGCACACAGTGAGAGCGCGGAGAGAGTGCGGCGTCGTGCGCGAATTGCCACTCGATCGGTCATCTGGACGGGGCCCCCGGGCCGGTTCCCAAAGGTGATCTTGCGGTCTTGGACAATCGCCAGGCAGGCAAGAGCGCGGAAGCTCCCGCGATCGCAACGCCTGAGAGCGAAAACCACATCATGGTCCACGGCAGCCAGCGAAACTCCACGGTCCAGCCGAACGAGCGCGGGTTGACCACTTCGCAGAATATGTATGCCATGGCATAACCGAGCGGGATTCCGGCGATCACCGCCGCGATCCCGGTGAGCAGTCCCAAACCCTTTCCCTCTCCTTCCCAACGTGAGAAGAAGACGAAGTTCGGGCATCCGCCGAGCTTGGGTTGCGAAGAGGCTTGCAAACAATCCTAAAGCCGCGATGCAGATGGCGACCAAGGTCATGGCTCGAGTGGCGGAGAAGGTGCGGTTGAAGATCTCCATTGCCAGTTCCTTGATGTCGTCCCCCCTCGCCATCCATACCTCTGGGTGGGTGCTTGCCACAAGGTCGACCACCAAGGCCAGGCTTTCGGAAGATCCATCAATGTAGATGCGTTCCCGAACAAGTCTGTTCTCGTCGAGCAAGTTCAGGGGAAGGACCGCGCTGATGGTTGGCAGTCCGAACTCGCTGT
>JAGWBL010000142.1 GCA_021295935.1 Pseudomonadales bacterium | reverse complement strand
TTCCCTGCCAAGCGTGGGAACCTCGATGCGCTAGCTCCAACTAGGAACGCCCACGTTACCGTGGCGGTTACGAGCGCATCGCCAGTTGCGCCGCCTTCTGACACGACCAGACAGCGCCTTCGATTGTGGCCGGCAGACCGGTTTGCACCCAGTCGCCCGCCAGAATCAAGTTCCGAAACATCGTTTCCTGTCGCGGTCGAAGCTCTTCCATGGCAGGGGTCTGCGAAATCGTGGCCCGCCGCTCCTTGATGACCCTGAATCGTGGCAACTCGCGGTCCACTCCCAAGCCGGCCTGAACATCGGCCCAAGTCCTCGCCGCAATGTCCGCAGCGCTCTCATTGACCAATGATCGTGCGGCGCTCACGGTCACAGAAAGAATGTCCCGCCGTGCGAACACCCACTGCGCGACACCCCCTATCAGTCCAAGCATGCGCGGCAGCGGCAACCGAGATGGCGTTGCGCCCAGTCTGAAATGCACGTTGACAATGGCCTCGAACGCGTCGATTTCACGAAAATCCGGCAAGACGTCGCGACAAGAACTTGGAGGTATGGCGAGCACGACCACATCCCGTGGACTCACTTTCACCGGATTGGAAGAGAACTTGAGCAAACTCACGGACGAGGCCGAACTGTCGATTCCCGCAAGCCGACTGTTGAGCCGGATGCTCGCTCCATTCGATCTCAGCCAGTGCAGGGCGGGATCGACAAGCGAGGGACCCAGTCCTCTTGGGCACAACACCGCACGGCAATGACGGCCGCCGCGCAGAATCGTCTTGTTGAACATCGCTCGCAATAGCTTGGCAGCGCCGGACTCAGGAGGGGTGTTCAGCACGGCAGTCGCCAGAGGCTCGACAAGCTTCTCGTACAGGTGGCCGCAAGCACCGAAAGTCTCACGCACCGTCGCGTCGCCCTTGAACGCCAGACCCCGTGCCAGATTCAACGCATCCTTGACGGTGGCTCCAGGCGGAAGCCATGACCTCTTCAGCATCC
Organism: Pseudomonadales bacterium; assembly: GCA_021295935.1. Lineage (GTDB taxonomy): Bacteria > Pseudomonadota > Gammaproteobacteria > Pseudomonadales > Azotimanducaceae > Bin55. The sequence goes on along the minus strand of JAGWBL010000142.1, from coordinate 2,977 downwards.
AGCTCGGGAACGCCCCCTCTCCCAACTCGATGGACCAACTCTCCCTGGTCCTGACGTCTGCGAACTGGTAGCGGGCTCGCTCGGCTGTCTCCACGAACTCGTCTCCATCCATCTCTTCAAGGTAGGAAGCGATCGCTTGGTTTCCGCTGAGCATGAGATGATTGCCGTTGTCGATCGTTCGATTGAGCACCGAATCGAAGAACGAACGGCAACGTCCGCCCGCCTGACGGCCGGCTTCGTAAAGAGTCACTCTCTTCGCGCCGTTACGAACCAGTCGTACGGCCGCAGCCAATCCGGCCAGGCCGGCCCCAACTACATGAAAGGAGTTCACGGAATCAGGGGGAAACGCTGTAACGTAACGCCACCCAGAGCTTGGCAAGCGGAGACACGGTCACGGACTCGTGCAAGCGTTTCCAACCCCGCTCTTCCAAGGCGAGGAAAAGCCGGCGGTAGGTTTCCTTGATCAGGATGGCGGGGCGCATCCTGATGCTGCTCAGCCCCACCAGCAGTTCATCCGCTTCGTCGTACGAGGCGCGCGCCACCTCCGAGACGTCGGAACAAACGTCCGAAAGCCCAGGATCGTTCAAGACCGTGTCCGGACTCGTGGTGTCGACACGGTGTCGATCAAGCAATTCCCGAGGAAGATAGAGCCGTCCGTTCTTCACGTCCTCAACCACGTCGCGCAAGATGTTGGTCAGTTGCTACGCATTGCCCAAGGACACCGCGAACGCGGCCGCCCGCGGCCCGGGTTCCCGAAAGGCGTGAATGGAGAGCAGACCAACCGAGCCCGCGACTCGTCTGCAATACTCGTAGAGATTCAACCACGGTGGGCCCCACATCTTGCCCAGCGCATCGGATTCCATCCCTTCGATGACACGGACGAACTCCTCCCTCGGCAGCTTGAACAACTTGACCGGATGAAGCAGCGCCATGGTGATGGGATGCGTCGGCGAGCCCTCGTAGAGCCTGTCCAACTCCTTTCGCCACTCGGACAGACGGGCGAGCTTCTCGGCCTGTTCGCCCGGTTCGTCGGCGACATCGTCCAGTTCCCGACAAAAGCTGTATATCGCGTACATGGCATCGCGTCCCGGCTTGGGTAGCAGGCTCATGCCCCAGCGGAACGAGGACTTGGACCGCTCCACGATCTCCCGTACATGCCGTTGGGGGTCAAACAGCCCGGCGATGCGTCGAGTGACTTCTCTGTTGTCAGATTCTGAGGGCACGGCCACGAAACGGAGTCCTCCGTGCCAAAATTCTATGGTTTTCGGGAATCGAGACCGTTTGGAGCGACCGGCCGCCTGGTCAACGCCCGTGACCTTCCGAGTACAGCGCGCACAAAGCAACCCGCCAGTTCCCACCTAGGCAACGCGACGCGTTGAGCCAACGGATCCTTCCTGGCGAGCAGGGCCCTGAGTCGAGTCGCAATGTGGACGATTGTCTGAGATTCCATGGCGAACCTGACCCCATGGATCATCCGTGGCAATGGTCTTGCGGCTTCCAGGAGCGCGTCGGTTGCCTTGAGGCAGCGGTCCTTCACGCCACGAATCGCAGGGGAGATGGCATCGCCACTCAGGTCGGAGACATTCGCGCCGAATTCATCCATCCAGTCCATCGGAACGTAGACCCTGTCCAGGAGCTGGTAATCGGCTTTGCAGTCCTGGAGATGGTTGAGCACCTGAAGCGCGCTGCAAAGCGCATCCGAGGCTGGGTAGCATTCTCGCCGTTCACCGTGGAGGTCGATGAGAAATCGACCGACAGGCACTGCAGAATACCGGCAATAGTGCATCAATTCGTCCCAGTCGCGGTATCGAGCCTTGATGGCGTCCTGCTTGAACGCGACAATCAGATCCGTGCCGTGAATCCTGTCGACGCCAGCGTCGTCCATGGTCCTTCGCAAGCGGTCGGCCTCCACGCACTCCGTTCGTTCGGACAGCGTACCTTCCAGAGTCTGTTTGTAGTCTTCCAGTCGTCTGACTTTTTCCCCTGCTGGCAGATGCGGTGAATCGGCAATGTCGTCTATTGCTCGTGCGTACGCGTAGTAAGCCGCCACGTGAGATCGGATGCGTTTCGGCAGCAAGAAGGACCCTACGGGAAAGTTTTCATCCCTGGGGCCCTTGCCAGACCTTGGGTGCAGCGTCACTGGGGTGTCAGCGGCCGACTCGGAAAGGGAAGCCGTGCACACGACCAAAGCCTGGCAATCCGAGTGTGCGAATCACTTCCAAGACGAGCCGAATTCACTTGATAGTCCAGGCACGATTTCCCATCCCAATTCATCCGTGTCGTCGACCCGGGAGCCCGCCCGACAGGACGACATGGCGTAGACGCCATGCCAGGTAAGTATCGCATCGCTGTCATTGGCAGCGGCATGGCAGGTCTGTCCACAGGAGCCCGGTTGTCCGAGCGCCAAGAGGTCGAAGTCTATGAAGCGGAATTCCAACCGGGATACCTCAGCACCGGGCGTTCCGCCGCTGCATTGCACATGCCGTTCGTCAACGACGTTGTGCATGCCCTGACTCTCGGCTCGGTCGACTTCTGTCCGAGTCCCCCCAAGGGCTTCCCAAGACTCGCCCGTCCAGTGCCGTTTGTTCTTTACTCAGATCACGTGCACCGATCGCTCATCGAAGAATACCTGGATCGATGGTCAGGCAGTTGTGGCTGGCTGACCCGGCTTGACCGCGACGACCTGCACAGACTCGTACCCAGCTTCCGACCCCCGACCCAGCATGGCTCGTTGGACTCAAGGTCGATGGCGGTGGATGTCGCCGAGATGCCAGGAGGGTTTCGCAAGATGTTTCTCGAGAACGGCGGTGTATTGAACACGAAGGAGCGAATCACGGACATCACACAATCCAGCGGCGGATGGTCGCTTGGAGTGCGGAATCGATGGCATTCCTTCGATCTCATCGTGAACGCGGCGGGGGCTTGGGCCGACCAAGTGGCGGAGCGCTGTGGGGTTCGGAAGTTGGGCATCACTCCC
>JAGWBL010000141.1 GCA_021295935.1 Pseudomonadales bacterium | reverse complement strand
CAGCCATGTTCCCCAGGAAATGTCGAAGTCCTAGCAGCACCACATCAGACCAGCAACGAAATCCTCAGGAGACGCGAGACAGGGTCTGCGAGGTCTGGCCGGACGGAGTCATTGCGGGCGGAGATTCACACTTGCTCGAACAGTCGGTCCCTGGTGCGATCCAACGGCCATGTCCAGACCGTCTCGTTCGCTCTCAGCAAAGTTGCCGTGCCCGGGACGTCGATCAGACAATTGGAGTGTTGGAAGCTCGACAGCATGTTCGATCCTTGGCGGCTGGCCGGCCGGACCATCAGCGCGCCGGAATCGTTCACCGAAAGCCTGCCGCGCTGAAACTCCCTGCGAGATCCGGTGTGGGTCAGCTCGTCCGCCAGCTGGGCTCGCAGTCGCAACCGAGGCCGACCGGTGGCGCCACAGCCCTTGACGATGGCCGGCGCCACGAACAACAGAAAGATGACGATGGCCGAGACAGGATTGCCGGGGACACCTATCACCAGCGTGTCATCGATCGACCCCACGGCGAGGGGCTTGCCGGGCTTCAAGGCAACTCTCCAGAGGTCGAGACTGCCCATTTGCTTGATGGCATCGCGCACGTGATCCGAGTCGCCGACCGACACACCGCCGCTCGTCAGGATGACGTCGCAATACCGGCAGGCTGCCCGCATTTCCTGCTTGACACGTTCGACATCATCGGAAAGGCGACCGAGATTCAGGATCGAGACGGCAGGGTTGTCTGCCATGTGAAAGAGCGTGAACCGATTGGAATCGTAGATTTGCCCTGTTTCAAGCGGGAGATGGGGATCCTGCAGTTCATCGCCGGTCGAGAACACTCCGACACGGACCCTTCGAAAGACGCTGAACTCGCTGGCGCCACAAGCGGACAGCGTGCCTCCGACGATGGGTGAGATGCGGTCGCCGCGCCGAGCAAGAATGGATCCGATCCCGAAATCCTCTCCAGTTCGGCGGATGTTTCTCCCGACCGAGGAGTCCGCGCTCTCGTCTGCCAGAATCACATCTCCCTCGCGCGCAACCTGCTCCTGGATCACGACCGTGTTGGCGTTCAATGGGATCTTGGCGCCTGTCATGATTCGAACCGCTTCGTCGGGCTCCAATTTCGAGCGAAATGGCTTTCCGGGTCGGCTTTGTCCGATGATTCTGAGTCTCCGTCGAGGTCCGGCCACGATCGCGTACCCGTCCATCGCCGCGTTGTCGAACGGAGGCAGCTGGATGGGCGTCCGTACGTCTGCTGCCAGAATGCGTCCCATCGCATCCTCGAGCATGATCCAATCCACTTCCACGACAGACTGGGCGAGCTGAAGAAGTCTGTCGGTCGCTTCTTCTACGCTTAGCATGTCGTCATGGATCTGGTTCTTGCACTTGAAACGACGACGGATACCTGTTCCGTCGGACTCGGAAATGACGAGAGCCTTTCCGTCATCTCCCAACATGCACCTCGTCAGCACAGCGAGATACTACTTTCGATGGTGGATCGCATGGTGAAATCCAGCGGCGTTGCAAGATCGGACATCGAGTGCGTCGCATTCTCTGCAGGCCCGGGGTCGTTTACCGGAGTCCGGCTGGGCGCAGCGGTGGCCCAAGGGATCGCAGAAGCGTGGGGCGCCCTTGTTTGCCCAGTACCAACGGCCGAGGCCATGGCAAGACAGGTGGCGGCCTGGCAGACGGAACTGACTGAGTTTCACCTAGCGCGACCATCCCGACAGCACCTCGCCTACATCTCCACGTTCAACACGAAAGGCGGCGAACTCGCCTGCACCGAGTCTGACAGACTCCTCGACTAGCGGGAATTCAAAAGTGCGCATGCAGTGATTCATGGAAGGGACCTCTCGCTGTCTGCATTGCAGGTGATAGAACTTGCTCTGGACGCCCGCGGACGCTGGTGTGACGCAGCAGAGGCGCAACCCGTCTATGTCGAAGGCGACAGCCCCTGGACACCCAATCCCTGACCTGCAGTGCAGCAAGATCCAGAGTTCCATCGAACGATCTACAGCGAACAACCGTCCGAACTCACTGCGCGACTCTGCCAATGCTACCGGCTGGTGGCGAAGCCGCTTTCGGAAGCGCCGGATGACTGGCACTTGGTTGCGCGGTCGAATGTCCTGCAATTGCGGCACCCGGAACTTGGCCAGGTTCGGCTGTCCAGCGCCGAGTTGCACCGACGAGCCGCTGCGAGATCCAGGCTTCCGCTGGCTCGGGCATGTGGGTTGCGGCGAGGTCTCCGGATTCACGACGCTTTTGCGGGGTGGGGCTCCGACGGCCTGACCCTTTGGCTCATGGGTGCTGTCGTGAGCATGACCGAGCGTAACGTAGCGGTGCATGCCGTGCTATCGGAGCGGTGTCTTCGAATGGGCTCGCCAATTGTTCCAGTCTGCATGGACGCCGCGGACTGGATCCAGCATTCTGGCGAGGAAATCGACGTGCTCTATCTGGATCCGATCTTTCCTCCACGCCGAAAGACTGCAAAACCCTCGGTGCGAATGCAGGCGCTGGAGGCGATTGCCGAGTCGGCAGATCCGCGGAGAACGTTTGAATCGGCAGCAGGTCTCGTTCGAGAACGGATTGTCGTCAAGAGGCGTGCACACGATCCCGTTCTGGTTCCGAGAATCGACTGGCAGATTCCGGGAAGGTCCGTGCGATTCGATGTGTACCGGGCCGGCTCTTGCCGGTAGGCGGCAGACTCGTGATCAGCAGAGCGTCTGTGACGGCGGCCGTTCGAGGAGAGGTTTCTTGGTTCACAGAACCACCGGGCGGAACATCCAACTTGTGGCCACGAGGAGGCTTCCCAGCATTCTTGGCCGGCCGGCGTTTGTAGCCCATGCGGATGCAGCGACCCTAGCGCAGCTCTTTCGATGCACCGGACACCGCGCAGGCGATCAGGCTCGACGCTCCTGACGTTGTGTAGTTGCCAGGAATCGGGGTGCGTCCCTGAACGGGACCAGTTCAATGTCGTCGGCACGGCTGACGCCATTGAGGATCAGCAGGGCGCGTGAGAGTGGATGACGTTGCCCATGGTGGGCGACATGGCGTCGGAAAAGCAAAGGATCCGCCGTGTTCCCGGCGAACACCTCCACCGCCAGCGGACAGGCCTGGCCCTCGAAGAAGCTGGAGATCACATCGTGGAGAAGCAACGAGCCCTCTCCCAAGCGCCGGTTCGCCAGACTCCGCTCGATCCACGGCTGACGCTCCCGAAGCCAGCCCAGCGTGCTCAGCATCTCGTTTCCGCGCACTTCTCCGAGACCCAGTTCCCCCGCCATGCCCAGCGTCGCGGCCACATGGCCGTGAGGAAGAGAGCGACAAGTGTTCAAGACCTGATCGATGCCGGAAACGACCACCCCGCCCTTGACCAGCGCACGAACGCCGGCCACCGGTTCCGGTGGAGCCTTGGAAACGTTGGCCAGGGTTCGGCAGCGTATCCGGGTTCCTTCTCTCCACGCTTCCCTCAGGAGCACGGTTGGCGGCGAGTTCCGGTTGGGGATGGTGTCGACACTGACAGCCATGAGGATCTCTTGCATGGCAACACAAGAGAAGCCTCAATGCTGGACGAAATCGGATTCGATTGCAAGAATCGTCCTTCACTTGCATTGCATCACGAAACCAGGCGCTCGCCGGATGAACGCCATCAAGGAACTTTGCAAGTCAGGAAGTTGCGAGCGAAATCGCAGCAAAGAACCGGGTGAAGTCCCGGCTAGCAAGCGTTGGGAGGAAGGCGTGGGCCGCTTGCGTTCAGGTGCATCGGCGAGTCTTGGACTACTTGCCAACTGCGCCGGGCGGCCACAACCCCTACCTGTGCTATGAGAGAGCCAAGCGTCTTGTTGAACTCACTGGGCGAATGGATCAGGACAACGCAACAAGCAGTGGCTGGAGCGCGAGACAACGGAACTCGGTCTTCCCACACGCGACGACTCTGACGCGGAACTGGAGCGCGAGAACAAGGTCGTCGGTGCGAGTCCATTTCGCCGA
>JAGWBL010000140.1 GCA_021295935.1 Pseudomonadales bacterium | reverse complement strand
GAAACAAGTGTAGTTGGAGAGCCGCGAGCGATTCGACCACGATGTTCGCGGGAACAGGATCCGGGTGGTACGGGCCCCGGTCAGCTTGCCCAAGTTTGTCTTATAGGACCATGCAAACAGCACTTCTGGAGAAGACAAGTCCAGGAGTGGTCGGCGGCCCGCGGTGCGCCGAGAGTCTGGGCGTCATTGTGCGGCGGGGACGAATTCCGGAGCGCGGGTTTCGGACGCGCAAGGCTTGGATCTTACCGACTTGGGCGACCAACAGTTCGAGATGGTGCCCGCGCCGCTGGAGCGCAGCGCGCCCGCGTGGCATGGCCAAGGGCCCTTGGCCGAGCAGGGGTCTTCCGAGTTCGGCGAGAAGTGGGGCGGACCTGATGTCGTGGCTATGCACCGGCGGTGGAGCGGTGGAAGGAGATGTTCCGGATCTGCTCGGCCCCGGCCACATGCACATCTCGGAAGTCGGCATTCCAAGGAACGCTTCCTCCGAAATTCTCGCTGCTGCTTGCCGGAACGGTGCCGCACGTCAACGACGAGATCTGGGACATGCACCCCCTGTCGGTGGTTGCGGACCAGCTGCCGAGAGATCTTGGGCCGGAACGACCATTGCGCACTTGGGGCGAGGCTCCTCCGGCCTCGACTGCGGAGTCTGCGCCACAGAGCAGCGGTGCCTGACTTAGCGTGGGCTGGGCGCGGTTGCGGCAGATTGGGTTCGCCTGGCGGAACCCCAGGCTTCTCGTCGGTCCTGTCGGCCTGCTGGGGATGACTCCGAGAAGGGCAGGTCGCTGAGCTGAGCTTCGCCTTTTGCGCTTAGAAGTACTTGTTGATGCTCGCGGTGACGAACGAGCGATTTGCCACCAACTTTGGTGCGAAGGAGTGGTCGGGGTCGTTCGCGGTCCATTTGACGTCGATTTCGGACTCGATTCGATATTCCAAGCAGAAGGACGAACTTGCAGTCAGCGCGCGCTCAAGGCCGGTGCCGTAGACCAACAAGCGCTGGTCCGCAGCGTAGGAAACCTTGCCGCTCTCCAGCTGTGCGTCAGTGCAGTCGTCAGCTGTCGGGCAGAAGTCACTGTAGTCAATGTCAAGTTCCACTCCGGATGCCTTCACTCCGCCAAGCAGATACAGATTGATCCTGGCGAAGGTGAACAGGCTGAACTCGCGGCCGAACTTGGCAATCGCGCCTGCTTCGCTTCGGGAGGCGACATTCCATCGGTCGGTCCATGAAGTGTTCAGTCCAGAGTCTTCGAGTTCGTCGAAAGCCACGATGCCTTGCGTTTCGCCGAAGTTGTAGCTCGCTTCCACCTGCAGGACGATGAACAGCTGGTCGAGTGTGTGCCGCCAACCGACTTGCATGCCAGCGGAGGCGAGTCGGGATTCCTTCGAGGATTCCAATCCGGAGCGGTCAGATGCGGATTCGGAGGACTCGTCTGCGGCATTCTCGTAGTCGGTCGACTGGGCGACCAAGGAACTCTGGGCGCCCCAGAACAGACCGCCCAGTTCAGCGTTTGCGAGTACCGCTGTGAAGAGTGTCGATAGCGTGAGTACGGTGCGCAGAGCGCTGTCAATCCGTGACATGGCAACCATCCATGGTTCAATGCTCGTGCCGGGATTCTAACGCCTTCGTGCCATTCGGAACCGGGACGCACGCCCCGTGCCGGTCGACGTGCCGAAACGAACGCAGCGGCTCCGAGCTTGCACACCTGTGCCTGCCCGGTTTCGGCTTCGCAAGTCGACAGATGGGTGGGATGCCGGTCATGATCCACGTCGCCTCCGGGGCGCAAACAGATGGAAGTCTCAAGACAGCCGCCGCTCGGACGTCGCGGCAGCGGTGGGACGACATCGATCGGGACCAAGGACCCGGACAAGCAGACGAAACTGAGGTCAACATGCTGACGTTCGGGTCCAGGAAGGCGTTCAGGTGAGCGATGGTTCGGTTCATCGGTCAACATTCTGTTGCAAGCGTCTGGAGTGTCGAGCAAGTGCACTTGAATCTCGGCCGACCATCCCCATGTAGCATTCGCGACCGCCCATTTGGATTGTTCACCTAAACGCATGAGTTCCGCGTCAGCATGACCGGGATCGGCTTGTGAACTGAGTGCCTCAGGATAGGTAGCCTATTCGGCGCGTTTCGACACGAAAGAGATTGGAGGACACGCAGTGCTTTCGGCACAACACTTGACGCGTCGTTACGGCAAACTGGTTGCCGTGGACGACGTCAGTTTCGAGCTGGGTTCCGGGGAGGTGGTGGGTCTCCTGGGCCACAACGGCGCAGGCAAGACCACGGTCACCAAGCTTCTCACCGGGTTCATCGAACCCAGTTCGGGTAGCGCATGGATTGAGGGGATAAACGTCGCCGCGGAGCCCGACCGTGCGCGATCCCTGTTGGGATACCTTCCGGAGACCCGACCGTTGTATGCCGAATTGACGGTTGTGGAGTATCTGCTGTTCGCGGCCCGCATGCGCGGCCTCTCCAAGCAGGAACAGGCCGACCGGGTGCAGGGAGCCATCGAGGCCACCGATCTCAAGCAGCGGGCCTTGCATCGTATCGGCACCCTGTCCAGGGGGTATCAGCAGCGCGTGGGGGTTGCTCAGGCAATCATGCACAGGCCGCAGGTCTTGATCCTCGATGAACCGCCTAACGGCCTGGACCCGGTTCAGACCCAGCACATGAGACAGCTCATAAGGAAGCTGGCGCAGGACGCCACGGTCGTGCTATCCACGCACATCATGCAGGAGGTGGATGCCATATGCGATCGCGTGCTCATCCTGATCTCGGGTCGGCTCGTGGTTGACGAGCAGCTGAGCGACCTCTAGAAGGGCAATCGTGTCTGGATAGGGACGTCCGCGGACGCAGATGCGGTGAAGGCTGCGGTTGCAGGTCGGGCGTCGGTGGAGCCGGCTGAGAACGGTGTGTTCGTGTCCATGGAATCGGGCAACACGCAGGAGCTGGTCGACTCGCTCGTTCGCAGCGTTGTTTCAGCGGGGATTCCGGTTTTTGAAGTCTCTCCGGAACGAAGGGACTTGGAGGCCTTGTTCCGGGAAGTCGGCGAGGTGACGCCTCATGCGGCTTGAACTCTTGATCGAAGTTGTTCGGAAGGAACTAGGGCTCTTCTTTTCCTCGCCGATTGGCTATCTCTTCCTTGCTGCCTACTTGGGCGTGACGCTCTTCGTCTTCTTCTGGGGCGAGGCGTTCTTCGTCCGGAACATCTCCGATGTGCGCCCGATGTTCGAGTGGTTTCCGCTGCTCCTCATCTTCCTGGCTGCGGCGTTGACCATGCGGATATGGAGCGATGAACGTCGCACGGGCACGATCGAGTTCATCGTGACGCTTCCCGCGACCTCTGTCGAGCTGGTAGCCGGGAAGTTCGCTGCCTGCCTGGCTCTCTTGGTCGTGGCGCTTCTGGTCACGCTCCCACTGCCGATTCTGGTCTCGCTTGTCGGCGACCTGGATTTGGGGCCCGTGGTTGCCGGGTACGTGGCGACCCTGCTGCTCGGAAGCTCCTACCTCGCCATCGGACTGTTCGTGGGATCCCGCACCGACAACCAGTTCGTTGCCCTGATCCTGACGGTGTTCCTCTGCGGAATGTTCTATCTGTTGGGCAGTGACTTCCTGACAGGCTTGTTCAGCAACGACATTGGCTCGTTTCTGCGCGAGTTGGGCGCTGGATCTCGATTCGAATCGATCACTCGAGGAGTGCTGGACCTTCCCGACCTGTATTTCTACCTGTCGATCACGGTCTCGTTTCTCGTACTCAACGTCTACTCGCTGAAGGCGCTCGGTTGGGCGCACGATGGCGACAAGCGCCATCATCGCCTGGCCAACCTCACGACGCTGGCGCTGTGCGCCAACCTCTTGGTTGCCAACATCTGGATGCATGGCATGAATTTCCTGCGATGGGATCTCACCGAAGGTGACCAGTATTCCATTTCCGAGGTCACCCGGCAGACCCTTGCACAGCTTCAGGAACCTCTTCTCCTGTTGCTGGCGCCGCTTGTCCCTCAGCTCAAGGACCTGCTCAAGGAGTACGAGGTGGCCGGAGGCGGAAGTGTCCGCCTGGAATTTGTTGCTCCGATCGAGAATCCCGAGCTGGAGGACGAAGCCAATTCCGCGTACGGCATCCGGCCGGTGCCGTTCTCGGTCAAGGACCGTTACGAGTCTTCTCTGGTGCAGTCCTACTTCGACGTGCTCGTCAAGTATGCCGACGAGTACATCGTGTTGGGGTTCAGGGATCTCATCGAAATCAAGATCGTGGGCGAAGCGGACATCGACGTGATGTTGCGAAACCCGGAGTTTGACCTGACGAGGTCCGTACGCAAGATCCTGGCCGAGTTTCAAGGCGGTGGCTCGACATTCGACTACATCCCCAATCCA
>JAGWBL010000139.1 GCA_021295935.1 Pseudomonadales bacterium | reverse complement strand
GAACGTCTCCACTCCGAGCATCGCCGCCACAATCTTGGGAGGGACGCCGAACCGCTCTTCCGCGCGCTCAAGGTCCGCGCTGTTTTCCCGGGCGAAGTTCACCCCGCGTTGGATGCGGTCGTTGGTAATGAAGATGGCGCGGTATCTGTCCCACGACATCGACTCGGCGGGCCTGGAGATCCGTGCAATGACCGATTCCTGCACTTCGACCTGCCGGAAGAGATCGATGAGCGCATCTCGCTGGAATCCATGCTCCACGACCATCTCGTCCACGAACTCGAGCACTTGTCGTTCCTGGGAGAAGTCCCCCTGGACGGACACGGATGAAACCGCGGCGACCAGAGCCACCATCAACTTTGTGTTCACTCTACCCTTCTCGTCCCGACCACCTCTTGCGTTCCTTCTGCAACGCCATGATCAGCCCGAAGCCCGCCAGCATGGTAATCAATGATGAACCGCCGTAGCTGATGAGCGGAAGGGGTACACCGACCACCGGGACCAGGCCGAGCACCATTCCGACGTTCACCACGACGTTGCAGAAGAACACCATCGCAATGCCGGTTATGGCGAGCCGTGCAAAGGTATCTGTCGTCCTCGTCGCGATGGTCAGGCAACGCGCAAACACCGCGAACAGCGCCATCAACAGAGCTGCCGTGATGACGACACCGAGCTCTTCGCCGATCACGGCAAGAATGAAATCCGTGTGATGTTCAGGCAGGAAGTCCAGCCGGCTTTGGGTGCCCTTCATGAGTCCCTTTCCTGTCAGCCCTCCGGATCCGAGGGCGATCCAGGACTGGATGATGTTGTAGCCGTGCCCCAATGGATCCTGGTAGGGATCGAAAAAGGTCAGCAGTCGACTCCTTTGGTGGGGAAGAAGGTTCATCCACAAGAATGGACTGCTCGCCAGCACCGCCAAGCCACCGGCCACCATCCACCAAATCCTGAATCCGGCAACCACGAGCATCGCGCATGAGGGTGCCACGATCATCATCGCCGTGCCCAGGTCCGGCTGCATGAACACGAGAGTGCATGGCAATGCAACAATGCATGCGACAACCAGAAGATCGAACATCTTCATTGGGTAGGGACGGAAGCTCAGATACCAGGCGACGCACAGCACCACGGCGATCTTCGCCATTTCGGAGGGCTGGAACCTGAAGAGACCCGGGATGCCGAGCCAACTCCTGCTGTTGTTGGCCTCCTGCCCGAAAGTCATCGTGGCCACCAGCAGCAACACCCCTCCAACATACACGAACGGGGTCAAGCGGAAGACCGCCTGCGGATGCAAATGTGCCACGGCCAACATCACGAGCACGGCGAATCCCGCTCGAATCGCGTGACCGTCCCATCTGTCTATGCTCCCCCCGAGCGCGCTGAACAGCACGATGAGCCCGAATCCAACAACCAACAGAGCCAATCCAAAGAGCGGCGCATCCAAGACCAAGTGACCGAACCGAGGAACAAGCCACTTGAGCCGGCCTGCCGCCAGCCTCTCAGCCCGGGTGTTCATCTCGAGGACACCAAGGGACCTGACGGGAGCAAATGGAAGTCGATCACCTCCCTTGCTATCGGGCCAGCGACCGCACTCCCCCCTCCACCGTTCTCGACCACAACGGCAACGGCAATCTTGGGATCTTCAGCCGGAGCGAACCCGATGAACCAAGCGTGGTTGCGAAGGTGCTCGGGCGTCTCTTCTTCCTTGTACTCTTCGCCCTGCTTGAAAGTCATGACCTGAGCCGTGCCCGACTTGCCTGCGAGTCGATACTTGATGCCGATCCCAATGTGCGCCCAGGCGGTTCCGTCCTGGCCAAAGCCAAGATTGCCTCTCTGGACGACAGCCTCCATCGCGCTGGCCATCATGTTCCAGTCGGACGCGTCCGGACCGGAAACCGGCGGCACCGGGTCGGGCGTCAGAAGCGGCAGGTCCTGATGCGGTGACTTGACCATCCTGGGACGCAAGCGCTCGCCCCTTCTGGCAAGTGTCGCCGCCACATCGGCCATCTGCAGCGGCGTTGCCAAGACGTCTCCCTGACCAATGCTCACGTTGAGGGTGTCGGCCGGCCCCCAACTCCGCCCTTGGGATCCAAAGACCGTATCGGAACTCGGGAAGTTGCCGGGATCGGCGTCGACGATGTCATAGGTCTCGGATGTTCCGAGACCGAACTGGGACGCAAGCGAAGCGATGGCGTCGATGCCCGTGCGCTCCCCGATCGCACAAAAGTAAACATTCGAGGACCTGTAGATGCCGCGATACATGTCGACTTGCCCTTGGCCACCGGCGTTTCCCTTCTTCCAGTTCCAGTCTCGACAGAACGCCCTGTTAACGCTGGGCAGGCGGTATTCGCCCCCGTCGTAGATGACCTCGTCCCAGTCGACAGCGCTTTGGGAGAGAGCAGCCAGACCGATGACGGGCTTGATCGTCGAACCGGGCGCATACCTGCCCTTGGTCGCCCGGTTGAAAAAGGGCGTGGACAATGGATCGCCCAGCGACTCGAATTGCTCCTTGGTCAGGGGTCGGAGGAAGGCGTTGGGGTCGTAGCTCGGCTTGCTGACCATCGCGAGCACGCCTCCGGTTGCAACCTCCAGTGCCACCACGGCTCCTCGACGGTCGCCGAGCGCTTCATCAGCCGCCCGCTGCAATCCGGCGTCGAGGAACAGCGTGCAATCTTCGCCAGGAACAGGCGGCTTCGCGAAAATCTCGGTGGCAACTCTGCCGACGGCATCCACCTCCACTCTGCGGAACCCCGGCGTCCCGTGCAGCGCGCGTTCGTACACGCGCTCGACTCCCTGTCGACCAACGTAGTCCGTCCCTCGATACTCCTGCTCGGGCAACTCACGCAAATCCTCGTGCGTGATTCTCCGTACGGTGCCAATGGCATGTGCGAAGGTTTCCCCAAATGGGTAATACCGAACGGTCTTTCCTGCAATACGAAACGCAGGAAGCTGAAAACGATTCAATGCCAGCAGGTGTACCTCGTCCTCCAGCAACCGCCCCTTGAGCAAGGCTCCATCGAGAGAACCCGCCGCCCGAGCGGCGTGTTTCCTGAACTTCTGAATCTCCGATTCGGTGAGCTCAACGAACTGCGAGAGCTGCCTCAGAGCCTCATCCAGGTCCTGAACCTGCCCCGTGAGGACGAAGAGGCTCTGCACGAACTTGTTGCGGGCGAGAACGACTCCATTGCGATCGATGATCTTGCCCCTGGGGGGCGCCAAGGGGACGTGCCGGATGCTGTTCTGCTCAGAGCCCGTGATGTACTCGTCCCGGTCCCAAACTTGAAACTGAACAAGGCGAAAGACGAACACAAGCGTGACGAGAAGGGCAAGCACGCCGATGAACACGATGCGCAGGGACTCGTTCGCCAGCACATCGGGCGTCGACTCGCGCCGCTCCTCGAAGACGTTCATTCCTGGAAGTCACCCCTGCCCTTGGCGCTTGAATCAACGGACGGCGAATCGCTGGACACAAGCGATCGCGTGCGGCCGAACAAGAAGATCGCAGATCGATGCGACCAAGCCGAATGCGTTGACTTGCTCACGTCCAAGAAGACACAGCCGGATTCAGCGACCAGCAAGAGACACGGGGCACATGCTGCCACGCTGGGCAGGCGGACCGGGCAGGGGGGTGCGGAGACTGTTCGCTCAACGTGTGGGCCCCAGGCATGCTTCAACCGGACGAGTCTGAAGTCCTTCTGCGCCTTGCTGGGGCAAGCGAACGGTCATGCGCTCGACTGCCCGCGAAGTGGAGTGCTCCAGAGCTTCTCCAGGTCGTAGAACAGCCTTGTCTCGGGTTGCAAGACATGTACCAGCGCTTCACCCAAGTCCACAAGCACCCATTCGCAGTGAGGCTTGCCTTCCACTCCGAACACTCTTAGCCCATGGCGCTTTGCTTCGACCAGCAGGTGCTCGACGAGGGAGGAGACATGACGGCTGGAGGTGCCTGACGCGATCACCATTTGATCGGTGATCGTGGTCAAGCGGCTGACATCCAGAACAGCGACATCGCGGGCCTTCAGTTCGTCGAGTTGGT
>JAGWBL010000138.1:6105-7433 GCA_021295935.1 Pseudomonadales bacterium | reverse complement strand
CCAGCATGCGGTGGTATCGCTTCATGTCGAACAACGGAACCTGCGCCACCACCGCGCCGAACAGCTTGGGTCGCATGGCGAGCATGTTGCCCATCAGCAATCCGCCGTTGCTGCCGCCCTGAATGCCGAGTTGGTCGCTGGTCGTCACTCCACGGGCGATGAGGTCTTCGGCCACCGCAATGAAGTCCTCGTAGGCGCGCATGCGGTTCCTCTTGAGAGCGGCCTGGTGCCACTTCGGGCCGAATTCACCGCCACCCCGGATGTTCGCGACGACGTAGACACCGCCGCGCTCCAGCCAACCGGCTCCTATGGTCGCGGAGTAGCTGGGAAGCATGGAGACCTGAAAGCCGCCGTACCCGTAAAGGAGTGTCGGTCGGGCGTTGCCATCTCCCTCCCGGGCGACTTCGAAGTAGGGAATCCGTGTGCCATCCTTGGAGACCGCCCAGTGCTGCTTCACGTTGACGTCGCTGGTGTCGAAGTACGAGGGTGAACGCTTGATGGTTTGCGTTTTCTTGCCGGCGTTCAGATGTCCCACGTGCAAGGATGGCGGATCGGTATAGCCGCTTCGGGTCAGGTAGTACGCGTCCCCCTCTCTTGGATCCACGGGCCAGATCGAAAGAGCCTGGAATCCATCACCGGATGCAAGTGCTGCATTGATCCAGCTTCCTTCCTGGAAAGAAGCCACCTCCAACCGATGCCGAACATCCTCAAGGATCCGGAGCAGAACGGCATCGCGCATCGTGCTGTAGCCCAGCAGAGTCTTGTTGGACGCGGGTTCGAAGAGCACGTGGAAGTTTCGATTGCCAGCCAAGAATGTCTCAAACTCGATTGCGAGCAAGCTCCCCGCTGGATGGATCTTCCCTTCGGCAAGCTCCCAATCGCTGTCAAGGTCCAGGAACATGTGTTCCCGATGAAAGCTGGCGTTCGCATCGGTCGGCTTTTCCACAGTGATGAGATCGCCGTTGTCGATGAGGAACAGGTTCGAGTTGTAGAAATCGGTACCCTGCGGCACGAACTGCCGCTCAAATCCTTCGTCGAGCAGGGCCCAGCCGCTGACGGACACGTCATCAACTTCGCCTTCGAAAATCGTAGGCGCCTCATCAAGTGACTGACCTCGCGTCCAGAGCCGGACCGTGCGCGGGTATCCCGAATGGGTCAAGGATCCTTCGCCGAAGTCTCGGTTCACGAACACTCGATCGGGTCCTGCCCACGACGCGGAGCCCTTGGACTCAGGGAGGGAAAACCCGTCCTTGATGAACGATTTGGACTCCAGGTCGAATTCCCGCACGACATTGGCATCCGAGCCTCCACGCGACAGGAAAACGAGA
>JAGWBL010000138.1:5457-5793 GCA_021295935.1 Pseudomonadales bacterium | reverse complement strand
CCTCGATCTCTTCCAGCCACAGGAACGGGTCGGGTTCGGGAGAACAGCTCATCAAGAGGACTCCAAGTGTTGGGAGCGATGCGATCGAGAGTGGTGTGCGCAGGCGGGAGTTGAATGTGGTGAAGGGTCTCGTGGGCGTGGCTGGCTTGGCAAGGGTACTTAGCGTGCTCCTTCGATCGCAGAGCGTGCTGTGACGATGGGGCAGTTGCCAAGTTTACCGTTCAGTCCAACGGAAGGCCGGACCATCGAGGTGTCAGTCCAAGCACCCGCAAACTTGCATCGCTCTCCCATCCATCGGCCCAATTGCGTTCTGCCTGTGCCGGAGTGAGTCGCAGC
>JAGWBL010000138.1:0-5418 GCA_021295935.1 Pseudomonadales bacterium | reverse complement strand
TGAGCGTCTATCACTTCCTTCCGCGATGAACTGGGCCAAGAATCTGACTTCCCGCTGCGTCATGTCTGCTGTTTCGAGAGATGGTCGAACGGGTGCGGCGCGATTTCTCGGGGCGTGCCGGGGCGGCCTAGGCGCGCAGAGTTGGAGATCCTGGCGACGTGGCCGACCCAGTCCACGCTGCTTGGTTGACGGGAGGCAACCTACGAGCCATCCACCTCTCGCCCGCAATCGTTCAGGCGGCAGGTATCGATGAGAGCCCGTGACAGCAACCCAGGTGGGCGAGCAAGCTCTTGAACTCATCCACTGCGCCCCGGACCACCGAACACTGGCGCAGAGGCAGAGGAAACAGATGCGTGAAGTCTGTCTTCCAGCGAAACAGCTCGACACGGCCTGGGTATTCATCGGCAGGGAGTACCGGAGAATCGCAAGAGACACATGGGCATCGATTTTTCTTCCATGAAATCAGTAGATTCGAGCGCACGGCAAATTCAGCGGAGAAGCAATGGAACTTCTTGAGATTGACTCACCCATCGGAAAACTGACTCTGGAAGCAACAGAGCAGGGTCTCCGCGAGATCAGGTTCGGCGGATCGAACGAGAGTGAAACGACGAGGGATCACATGTCGGCTTGCAGCGCCGCGGCAGGGTTCCACTTGCGAGAGGCGCGCAGGCAACTGGCGGAGTACTTCGACGGCACTCGCCGGACGTTCACCTTGGACCTCGATTCCGAAGCAGCGTCGGACTGGTCGGAACTGGTGTTCGGGCGACTGAGCGAAGTGAAGTTTGGGGAGACGACGACCTACGGGCGTCTCGCTGCTGGAGAAGACGGGCAACTCGCGACCAACCGCGCGAGACCAGTCGGAACAGTCATCCGCACGAATTCGCTGCCGATCATCCCGCCCTGTCACAGAGTTGTCGCCAAGGACGGTTCCCTCACTGGCTATGCGGGCGGGTTGGAAGCGAAGCGGTGGTTGCTCGAAATGGAACGGGAGCACGCGTAGGTTGGTGGCCTTCCACCACCAGAGCGACGAAGCCGGCTGTGCCATGAGGCGCTCGATTCCATAGGCTCTTTGCTACAATACACATGAAGTAACTATGTAGTTATTCCTTGGATTCTCAACGAGAGCTCATAGCCGAATGGTTACCACACGGGATCAGATATTGACCGCGGCTGTTCGCGAGTTTGCCCATTACGGCTTTGCCGGCGGCAGAGTGGATCGAATCGCGAAGCTTGCGGCGGTCAACAAGCGGATGATCTACCACTATTTTGGGTCAAAGCAGGGGCTGTGGGATGAGGTGGCGTCCTGTCCGGAGCTTGCCAGTTCCGATTTCGAGACTCGAAGCCGCCTGTCGCTTTACAGATCGCTTGAAGTCGGTTCGCGAAATAGTGCAGCTAGCGTGGTCAAGGATCTGAAACTGCGATTGTCTCGCGTGCTCAGGCTGCAAGAAGCTGGCGTGGTTCGCTCCGACATTCCCGCCCGCGTCATCGCGTTCGTGGAGTACTCGATGATTCATGCGCGGAGCATCTTCGCTCTCGCAGCGGAGACGTTGGAAGTGACGAGTGACGTGGAAGTGGAGGCAGCCGTGCGGGCCATGGCGGTGCCACTCCGGGACTTGAAGCCGAGAGTGAAGATGCGGCCGAGCTTGGAATTGACCGAGGGCTTGACCTCGAGTCAATCGCACAAGTGAACGTTGATGTTCGGGCCATGGCTGAAGGAACGAGAGCGCGTTTGGGAATCGACCGCAGCGCGAGGATGATGCAGGTGCGAGAGTCACGCAGACACGCGCCCGCCCCAACCACCGAACCAACTGGGCCCGTGTCTCGCGCGTGGGATGATCTGGAGACTTGCTGGACGCGCCGGCCTTCGGATTGCTGAGGAGTTCTCCCCGGGACCTTCCTCGCGCCTCGGTGACTGAACGCGAAGGAGCTCCGGTGTCGAGCCAGGACTTCATGCCATTTCACAATCATGTGAAGTGAGAGAGGCTGTCGCTTCGCCACCTCTTCGAGAACTATGTCGCCCGCTGACTCTTGATCCAGCAACGATCCCCTGATCTCTTGATCTGGAAGGCCTTTGGAAGGCCTTAGTGGACATCTGAGCCCCTCTCACGGGTGAACTCGATTGATGTCGTGGTTTCCTGGAGACATCAAGACGCTCATGGGCCCGCCTGGCGGTTGAGCGTGAATATCGCCAGGACTGTCGCGCTCACCATCGCATCTGGTTAGACGTCGCGTTCGTTGGCGTACGTCATTGCTCCGACGGCTAACGACGGGTCAGGGCCCTGGTTATCCCATTGCATCAGGGGCGCCCGCCTCGGGTTCGAACGGACACGCAGCGCAGCGCCGGCGTCGGCCAAGGGTTGTTGCTGAAGCAGCGAGCCCAAGCGAACGCGGGTCAATCGCGTCTGCACCCGCAACGAGCCCTTTGCTTCATCCATTGCCGTGTGTGCCCGGAATCCTGACGCGGTCGCTGGTAAACATGTTGCAGCCCTCCATGGCCGACCACATCGGGTACTTCGAGGACTGAAAGCGAGCGAGGACTGTGCAACCGAGTGAAGCCAAGCCGGTGCGGTGGGACGCAAAGTTCCATGTCGAGAGCCGAGAGTAGTGGCGCTTCTGCACTTCCCACTCAACAGCTGTCGGTGGATTCGGATGACGCTATAGGGTGATGGCGTGCATCAGCAGGTGTCTGCCATCACCCGTCATGCATGCGCTGCGGCACCAGCAGTCG
The DNA here is from genome assembly GCA_021295935.1 of Pseudomonadales bacterium. Lineage (GTDB taxonomy): Bacteria > Pseudomonadota > Gammaproteobacteria > Pseudomonadales > Azotimanducaceae > Bin55. Next base: position 2,690 of record JAGWBL010000138.1, on the reverse strand, counting down.
AGCGAAAGAAGCAGACGTTACGGCTCTGCCTCCGTGTCGTCGGGACGAGGAGGACGATCGTCTCTTGGTTGCCGTTGCCGCGGGGGGCCGTTTCGGTGGTCCCGCTTGCGACGGAACTCGCGCTCGAAGCCTCTCGCAAAGAGCCCCTCCGGACGAAACGCCTTCAGCAGCTTCCTGCGTTCGTTCGGACCCAGCGATGCCAGGAGTTCGACGGTCCACCGGTCCATAGCGCTCTGCGCTTCGGCGAGGGAAGAGCGATACTCGCGAAGGGCTGCTAGCATCGACTCTTCGTCGAGATCCTCGGCCCCGATCAGCGACCAGGCGTGTCTTCGGTGCTCGTGCACTTCGCGCATGAGGGAACGTAGCACGCGGCGACCCTCTGCTCTGTGTTCCTTGACAGATCCGAGCACCTCTCGCTGACGCTCCTTCGGAAGATGGGACAGGGCCTGGCGCACGCCCATTCCCACGTCAATATTGGGCTGGGCGCCGGCTCCTGCAGTGGAAGCGCCGATGTAGAAACCTGCCAAGGCCAGGTTCAACGCGACCGAACAAGCCAGTCCGGCAATCAGCCACTTAGTCTTCGGTTGCATCGGCAAACTCCTGTAGCTGATCGAATGCCATCGACGAGAAGAACACGATCTCTTCATCGGAAATCGTGGAGGAGTATGGAGTCGCGGCGAATCCGACCGCAAACCCGAGAACGAGCGGCACGCAAGCTGCCATTGCGGGTTTCCATGGGGGCCCGGCAAGCGAGTTCAGCCACTTGGGTACCGTCGTCCCAGCCGTGACGCTCAGAATCCGCGCCTTCAGTCCGCGGGGTGCGGGGACTTCAAGAGCCATCGTCAGGAGCTCGGTCAGTTCACTAGCGTTCTCGAGCGCTTGCTGTGCTTCCTTTGACGAGGCGAGCAGCCGTCCAGCGTCTTGCTGCGCTTGATCGGGCCAATTCGCCAGCTCTGCACCGTGTTTGTCCAGCAACTGTTGAAGTTCCTGCAACTTCATGGTCATTGCAGCCGATCCTGAATTTTCAATACCTTGCGCAGTGTGCCTCGGGCACGGCTGAGCAGGGATTCAAGAGCAGAGACGGAAATCCCCAGAACCTTCGATGCCTGCCGCGCGGACAGCCCCTGCACGGTGCACAGGGTCAACGCCGTTCGCTGGCGTTCGGGAAGGGCGTGAAGTGTGCGATTCACGATCTCGACTCGATTTCCGGATTCACCGTCGCCGACTGAAGGCAGGGTGTCAACGTCAAAGTCGACAACCGTCGGCTTGGACCGACGCAAGCGACCTGGTGAAGCCAGGTCGTGAACTGCACGCGGCCGGGTTGGTACGTTCCCGACTTGTTCCAGATGCGGACGAAAACATCTTGAGCGACATCTTCCGCGTCTTCCGCATTGCGCAGCATTCGAAACGCGAACGCATGTATCGCGCTGAGGTGGCGATCCAGCAGGGTCGAGAACGCCTGGTCATCCCCTTCCTGAACTCGAACCATGAGTTCGTCATCGGAATGTCCAAGCGTTCCCAAGTCCTTCGGCTAGCGCAGCAGCGTGCCAAGAGCGTGCGGCTGCCTACTGCTTCGGGGCATGTCGCTTGCCGCGCGGGCCGCCATGGCCCTTGCCCTTTCTGCTCTTGCGCATCTCGCTCTTGGTAACCGTGCCGTCGCCATCGGCATCGAGCTCGCGAAGCCACTCGTCCATGGTCATGGAGCCGTCCTCGTCGGCATCGAGCATCTCGAACAGTCCCCTCATGCGAATCACACTAATGCCTTCGTCACGGTACTCGTACTCCTATCCCGAGACCCTGCCATCACCCTCCAGGTCAAGCACTCCAAAAGCGTCTCGCTCCCGCTTTTCCATTCTCGCTTCCACGCGCTCACGGCGCTCACGCATTCGCTGATGTCGAGCGTGCTCGACAAGTCTGCGAAGAAGTCCGGCACCCTCCGCTCCATGAGCCTGGAGTTCTTCGAGGGAGATGTCGCCGCTTCCGTCCGCGTCAAGCTTGGTGAATGCCTCCTTCGCGTTTTGCTCGACCTCTTCGAGGTTGATCGGAAACTTCTGATGCTCCCGTTCGGCGTGTCCGTGCCGATCAGGTTTGGCGGAAGCCGCTCCAGTGAGGGCCAGCGCCAGTGCAGCAAGGGCGAGAGCTAGCGGCTTGGAGTGAGAACTGAGAGTCATGGTTGATCTCCGGTGGATGGATGGTTGTTGTCTGATACGATCGAGGAAGCAAAATCCTTCGCGGCGCAGCGTCGGACTGCAACAAGGGGCGCGGTCTCGTGTCGGTCTGGCAGGGATTCTCCCACCGATCCGCAAGACTTGTTCAATCGTGGTACAACGCAGGGCCGTCATCTCGTCGGACTCGTGCAGGTCGGAAGGGCGGTCGAAGCGATTGAGACCGGGCCTCGATCGTGTCTTGCGTATCTTTGTTTGATTTCGACGCCGAAGCCTGAAGGAAGGGGTTCGAGCTTGAAGGACGTCAATCAGTTCGCCCTTCTGGGCACCCGCCGAATGGGACCGCTGTTCACCTCGCAGTTCTTCGGCGCGATCAACGACAACCTGTACAAGGCAGGCTTGGTGGCCATGCTCGTCTTCGGAGGAGTTGTCCTTGAACAGCAAGTCGACTTGTTCGTAAACGTTGCCACGGGCATATTCGTCTTGCCGTTCATTCCGTTCAGCGCGACCGCCGGCGCACTCGCG
>JAGWBL010000137.1 GCA_021295935.1 Pseudomonadales bacterium | reverse complement strand
CGCCGATGTCGACGATGACGCCGTTGGCGAGACCCGTAGACTCCGCCTGTCCCAAGCCGACGACTTCCACATGGTCCGGCTCACGACACCGGCCCACGACCGCGGCGACCTTCGTCGTGCCGATATCCACGGCTGCGAGTGTTCTCACAGGTGCGGAGGACGCCATCAATCGCGCCCTCGTGCAGCAAGCAAGTTTGGGAGCTTCCGTAACGAGTGTCGACCCTCAGCAAGAGGTGTTTCTCCCTCGCCAGGGCATTCCCGAAAACCTGAGAAAACCGCTTGAGCCTTCCGGCCAGATCCGTGCCTCCGAGCACCACCTCGAATCCTGGCTCGAACTCCGCCTGCCATCCGATTCCCGCCACCTCTTCCACCGCTCGCAGCTCGAGCTCGAGCGCTGCCCCGGCATCCTGAACCATTTCCAATACATCCAGGGCACGGTGCACCTGCACACCCTGCACCTGCACTTTCGGCAACGACACCTGTGGAGTGTCGGGAAGCGAAATGAGCTCTCCTTGCGGCGTGAGATAGCTCCGGTCGTCAACGGCTGCGAAGAGTTGCTTTCGCTCCACGATGACGACAATTCGTTCCCGCGATTTCCTCCAGACTCGGACGTCTGTGGTCCATCCAAGATCTGCGACTGCCTCGGCAACCTGGGCCGGAGTCAAGATCAGCGAGCCCCTCACGGAATCGCTGATTGTCTGGGCGACGACCTGACGTTCCGGCCCGCTGAGACGACCGTGGATCTGCACGTAGGAGAGGCTGGGGGCCACGATGAGCCAACCAACCCCAAGGGCGACGGCGCTTAGCACAAGCAGCCAGACCAACGCCCGAAGCGCGACGCGACCGGCGGTCACGACTGCACTCCAGCCAGTTGGCAGTTCAAGACTCGATCCGACACGACACTTACATTGCCAGCTCCCTGCACGACGACCACGTCACCGTCTCTGACGCACATCGGCAGGAACTCGCACACTTCTTCTGGCGTATTGCAGAAAGTGACTTCGCGTCTCACGCGCGAGCTGATCCTCGCTGCCAGCAACCGCGCGCTGGCTTCTTCGATTCGAGGCTCGCATGCCGCGTAGGTGTCCACCATGATCAGTTCATCGACCGGTGACAACGAATGGACGAATTCGTCGAACAGATCCCTTGTGCGTGAGAACCTGTGCGGTTGATACACCATCAGCACACGCCTGCCCGGCAAGATCTGCCGAATCGTTCGGAGCACGCAGTCGATCTCGGTTGGATGGTGGCCGTAGTCGTCCACGAGGGTGGCGTTCCGCCCATCGAGTTCGATGTCGGTCATTTCGAATCGGCGTCCCACCCCGGAGAACTCGCGCATGCCCATGACAATGTGAGCGTCCGAGATCTGTTCAACTCCCGCGACAGCAACCGCGGCAAGTGAGTTGAGGACGTTGTGGATTCCGGGAAGAGGCAACTCGACATCCAGGCTTGGCATTCCCGAGGGCCGGATCACCCTGTACCGCCAGACCGGACCCGAATCACTCAGGATCACGGCGCGATAGTCAGCGTCTGCGTCGATTCCGTAGGTGACGACTTGGCGGTTCATGCGCGGCACGAGCTCCGCAGTGTTGGCATCATCCAGGCACGCCACCACCTTGCTGTCGAACGGCAAGCGGCCGACAAACTCCAGGAACGTGTCCTGCAGCTTCGAGAAATCCTGCCCGTATGTCGACATGTGATCGCGATCGATGTTGGTGATCACCACCAGCGTCGGGTGCAGGTAGAGCAGCGATCCGTCGCTCTCGTCAGCCTCTGCAAGAAAGTACTTGCTTGTTCCCAGACCGGCGTTTCGACCTTCGCTCTTCAACATGCCTCCGATGACGAACGTCGGGTCCAGCGCGGCAGCCTGGAAGATCCCGGTCATGAAGCTCGTAGCAGTGGTCTAGCCATGAGTTCCGGCGACCGCGAAGCCGAATCGTGTGCGCATGAGTTCGCCGAGCATCTCCGCGCGCGTGACGACGGGAACACGCCGATCTCTGGCTTCAAGAAGTTCCGGATTGGATTCCGGAATCGCGCCGGACACGACCACAATGTCCGCGTCCCCCAGTTGAGATCGGTCGTGACCGCAATGGATCTCTACACCGAGCTGGTTCAACCGCCGCGTCACCAGCGTGTCGTCCAGATCGGAGCCTGACACCTCGTAGCCTTGATTCTTCAGCACCTCGGCGATGCCGCACATTCCCGCGCCGCCAATGCCGATGAAGTGGATACGCTGCGATTGGACGCCCGCCGGCGACGAGATGCCGATTTGCGTGAGACAGTTCACTTCAAGGCTCGCTGGGCAGACGACTTGATTGAGGTCTCGTAGCTTGCCCTGCTGGCCAGGCCGATCAAGGCGCAGCAGACGAGCAGGCTGTTGCCGCCGAAGCTGACGAACGGAAATGTGAGTCCCTTGGTCGGGAGTATCCCGACCGCCACGCCTACGTTGACCGCGAATTGCATGGCAAGCATGATGCCGCTGCCGTACGCCACGTAACCGGCGAACAGCAGTTCGCTCTCGAGTGCCCGCTTGCCGATCTGCAGCAAGCGCATCACAAGGACGCACATGAGAGCGATCAGCCCGATCGCGCCAAGCAGCCCGGTCTCCTCCGTGATCACGGCATAGATGAAGTCGTTGTGCGCCTCCGGCAGGTAGTTGAGTTTCTGGACGCCGTCGCCCAATCCGAGGCCTTGGGGGCCCGCCCGGCCGAACGCGATGAGGGACTGGGACAGCTGGTAGCCGCTGCCGAAGGGATCATCGAACGGATTGAGAAACGAGACAAGGCGTTCGACCCTGTAGGACTCCCTGGTCAGCAGGAAGATCAAGCCTGCGACCGCGCCGCTGCCCAGCACCGCCAGGATCCACATGCGCACCCCAGCCGCGAACAGCAGGCCAACCGCCGTCGCCCCGAGCAAGGCAACGGTTCCGTAGTCAGGTTCGAGATAGATGAGAAAGAGGACAACCGACATCCCCAGCACCGGCAGCGACGCCACCGCGATGTTTGTCCGCACCCGGTTCGGGTACATCGCAAGGAATCCCGCCATCGCTCCCACCAGAAGCAACCGACACACTTCGGAGGGCTGGACGGTGAAGAATCCAAGATCTATCCAGCGTGTCGCTCCGTTCCGCTCGACGCCGATGGCTGGAATCAGCACGAGGGCCGCCAGCGCGACTGCACACCCGAACAGGATGGGGTAACAGCGTTGCCAGACCCGCAACGGAATCATGAGGAGGATAGCGATGAGCCCGATTCCCAACGCCACGAACGCTCCTTGTCGAACCACGAGCCCACTGTTTCCACCATCGATGGACGAACCGATGCTGGCGACAAACACCAGCCCGAGGAACATCAGGAACAACCCGGCGGTTATCAGAGTCAGGTCGAGGCGCTCGATCACGGCTTCAGACCCCTGACCAGGCGCATGAAGGCGTCTCCCCGAGCGCTGAAGTCCGAGAACTCGTCGAAGCTCGCGCATGCCGGGGCAAGCAGCACGATGTCACCAGCCATCGCTTTCCGTTCCGCCACGGCAACCGCGTCCGAAAAGCCTCGGCACACGACCGCCTCGACGCATCCGTCGAGCGATTCATGGATGGCTCCGCCATCTCGCCCGAAACACACAGCCACCTTCACGAACCGTTCCACCGTGGCAGCCAGTTCAGCGAAGTCGCCGTTCTTGGCATCACCGCCCAGAAGAACGACCAGGTTGCGTGCGTTCGAACCGAATCCCCGGATCGCGGCCACCGCAGCTGAGACGTTCGTGGCCTTGGAGTCGTTCACGTATCTGACACCACTGCGCTCCCGCACGACCTGCCCTCGGGGCGGCAGGCCGCTGAACGTACGCAGTGTTCCCCGCACCACGTCTCGGTCCGCTCCCATCTGGGTCGCGACCGCCGCGGCCATGACAGCATTGAACCGATTGTGTTTGCCATGGACACGAATGGCATGCTTGTCCATCGCCTGGCCGCCCAAGTGCACCGGATCCTTGTTCGAGTTCCAGCCGTCTTCGCCGTTGATCGCTATGGACGCGGTCCCAACCGGGGGTCGGGTCCAGGGGTCATCGGCGTTGTAGACCGCAAACCTGCAGTCCCGGTAGATGCGGCGCTTGATCTCCAAGTACTGGAGCAAGGACCCATGTCGATCCAGATGATCCGCGGCAACGTTCGTGATCGCCGCCAGTTCGAGCCCGACACCTTGGGCGTGCTCGAGCTGGAAGCTAGACAGATCAAGCACGTATCCCGCGGCCTTGGGGTCAAGAAT
>JAGWBL010000136.1:598-8203 GCA_021295935.1 Pseudomonadales bacterium | reverse complement strand
TCGATTCGAGCGATCCTGGAACACCTGGTCGCAAATCTGGCGAAACTCTCTCCAGAGTCGTTTCTCGGCATTCCTACGGGCTGGACCATTCTTCTTCCAATCCGCCTGCAGTTGCTTGATGCGATCGACCACCTCGTCGTTGTCCAGAGCTTGGTCCTCGTAAGCCGCTCTGGCTTTCTCGATGATCGCCCGCTTCTTCTCCTCCGACGCCCGGTACTCGTCGTTGAGACGATTCTGCATGCGTTTGGTGACGGTGTACCACCTCTTGCCGACTGGACGTGACTGGCTGCGCTCCACCGGACCTGCTTCTCTCCATTCCTGGCGAGCTGCCCGCAAGATCTGGGCAAGGGACCTGAGGTCCGGACTGTCCCAGTCGACTGAATCCGCATACTCTTCGAGTTGGTCGCAGATTCGTCGGCGAGCCTCGAGATTCTTGGCCCGCAGGTCTCGTTCCTGCTGAAACTGCTCGGAGCATGGTTCGAACGCTTTCTCGGCCGCTGCGTCGAATCGTTGCATGAGCTCGTGCTCCTCGCTCGACTTGGGTCGTCCCAACTGAATCCAATCTGAACGAAGTGCCTTGATGCGTCCCAATTGCTCCACAGCAGGATGCGCTTCCTCAGCCAGAGTTTCCATGCGTTCGCAGAGTTCCACCCGCTTCGGAGCCTCTGCGAACGACTTCCAAGTGTTGAGTTCGCGAATTCGCGGGTACCGCCGCGCCAAGTTGCCTGAAGCGCGGCGTTGTTCCGTCTGTGGCAGTCGCCGGATCAGGTCCTGGATGCTTGCAGACTTGGAGTTTGCCCGTGTGCTCTCTCCTGCGGCGAGCATCTCGTCGAGGTCGTCGAGTCCCGAGTTGATCCGATCGTAGGTACGTCGCTTGAGGTCGTCGCAGTTTTCCAGAATCTCGGTGCAGCGGCGCGACATTTTCTCAAGTTCACCAACAAGACTGGATCCATCCTCACCGTCAACGGTGGGCTTTAGGAACTTCTCTATCTCATGCAGTCGGGTTGTCGCCGTCTTGTGCGCGGCCCACACCTTAGCCCAAGTCTCCAGTTTGTCCGTTGGGGCATTCCATTCCACCGGTTCGAGGAGAGGCGCAGCCTCGCCGAGACGTTCTGCCAGCCGACGCTGATTGTCGATCCTGACTCGGATCGCCGACGACTCGCGGTAGAAGCGTTCGGCAACATTCGTCGGCGCTTGTTCTTTCATCGTCACCTTCAACCACAGAGATTCGACACCCCGAAGCTGATCCTCGTCGTCCCCGCACGCTTCCAACGCCTTGAATACAGGTGCAAACAGATTCGGCCCTTCCAGAACCTGCTCGATTTCATGCCGTTCGGGAAACAGGTCTTCCCGTTCTGACAGTGCGCTGGATTTGATTCCGAACCGCTCCAAGGCGGATTCAAGGTCTCGAATCTCTGACCGCGCGGCGTCCCACTTCGCCTCAAGCGCGTCGCGTTTGCTCTCGTAATGCTTATCGACCAGTTGGCATTCGAGTGCCGCCGCCAGCAGGTCGTCAGCGGTTCGTACGGAGTTGCTCAGTCGTTTCTGAAGCTTCCTGAACTCGTTGAGTCGGTCGCGCGCTCGGCGATGAAGCCTCTTGTCCTTTCGTCGGCTCGCCTTCTCTATTTCGGTGAGGAGCTCGGGATCGAAGATGCCATCGAAGATCGTATCCCGCAACTCAAGCGAGGATGCAGACAAGATGGCGGTCGCCAGCTGAGCCGGGTCTTCCAAGCAACCGGCTGCCGACATGAACTCATTGGCTGAGCTGACGGTCCGGAGCTGAACCGCAACTACGCGCGGATCTCTCGCAAGAGCGTGGTCTTCCGGAGCAATCCGTGTGATGCGCTCCAACACTGCTGCAGTTTCGATCCCTGCATCGGCGAGGGACAGGAGCGGATCGAGGGCCGTTACACGATCAAGGGCTGCCTTTCGCAGCTTGGGATCAGGATCCTCCCGGACCACGCGGACCAGCCTGTCCTGGTCCGTGTCGGGAAGTTCCTCCAGGGCTTCACGGCGCACTTCAGGATTGACATGATCCAGTGTGGGTTTGCGCTTGAAAGGAGATAGGCGCATCTCGTTCGTACCTTTGTTCAGTGGCGCTGAATGGTGTGTTTGCCACCGTCGGGCGTGGCTCGGCTCTCGACAAAGAACCGTCGCCGAACTCCAGAGTCAGAGACTTCATCTGAGTGAATCGTACCAATGGACGCAAGTGAAGAAACACTGATCGATGGTCGGAGGGCGCTCTTCTGTCGGAGGGGATCGGACGCAGCAGCGCAGGTGTTGCATGCCATGGCCACCAGACTTGGAAGGCGCTGATTCCCGGTGGAAGGCGATGACTTCGTCGTTGGTTGGGCGTTTGGGGCAGCGTCGATGAACCGGACTGTTCGGTGGAAGTGTCCGTTCCATCGGATGCAAGCTGCTCGGGTGACCAGCATCGACGCGCGTCATACAGCAACACCCGCTGTTCATGCGGCGGACCGCGAATTGTTCCACGGAGAACATCCGGGACTTGAACACGGCTTCGATGAGCGCCGCCAAGCACGAGTGCGACATTGAGTGTCGCTAGCAGCTAGCAGTCAACCATCCCATCGCTCACGAAGCGCTTCAGGTGCAGGCATCCGCGGCGTGGCGTCGCTAGCGGAGTGCTCCTCCAGTCTGATACTCGGTGACCGTGGTTTCGAAGAAGTTCTTCTCCTTGCGCAGGTCGATGGTCTCGGACATCCAGGGAAACGGGTTCTTGGCCTTGGGAAACCGTTCCGCCAGTCCTATCTGCACCAAGCGTCGATTTGTGATGAAATGCAGGTACTCGGCCATCATCCTTGCGTTCATGCCGAGAACCCCGCGCGGCATGGTGTCCTTGGCGTACTCGATCTCCAGCAACATGCCTTCCAGGATCATCTGCATCGCGATCTCCTGCATGTCCTTGTCCCAGACATGGGGATTCTCAAGCTTGATCTGGTTGATCATGTCGATGCCGAAGTTGATGTGCATGGATTCGTCTCGGAGGATGTACTGGAACTGCTCCGCGGTTCCGGTCATCTTGTTGCGTCGGTTCATCGACAGGATCTGCGCGAACCCGCAGTAGAAGAACAATCCCTCGAGCACGCAGTAGAAGGCGATGAGATTGCGGAGCAACGCCTTGTCCGTCTCGGGCGTGCCGGTGCTGAAGTGAGGATCGGACAGCTCGCGCGTGTGATTGATCGCCCACTCGGCCTTGTGCGCGACCGAGGGAACCTCGTGATACATGTTGAAAAGCTCGCCTTCGTCCATGTTCATGGACTGCACGGCGTGCTGGTAGGCGTGCGTGTGGATGGCTTCCTCGAACGCTTGGCGGAGCAAGTACTGGCGGCACTCGGGATTCGTGATCAGCCGGTACACGGCGAGCACCAGGTTGTTGGCAACAAGCGAGTCGGCGGTGGAGAAAAATCCGAGACTGCGCTTCACTATCAGTCGTTCGTCTTCGCTCAGGTTGTCCGAGTTCCAGAGAACCACGTCCGCCTGCATGTTGATTTCCTGCGGCATCCAGTGATTGGCGCAGGCGTCGTTGTACTTCTGCCATGCCCATTCGTACTTGATGGGAACAAGCTGGTTCAGATCGGCGCGGCAGTTGATCATCCGCTTCTGGTCAACCGTGACGCGGTCGAACTCTTTGTCTGCCGTGAAGTCTTGGGAAACTCGGGCATCCACTGCTTGTCGGGCACGGTCGAGGACGGGATCGCCGGATGCGCTGCCGTCCCGCGGAAACAGATTCTGCTGCGTGCTGAACCGATTCGCCGGCAATTCGGTTATCTGCTCCAGATCCGGTTCGGGTCGTCCTAGAGAGGGGGACTTGCCAGATTGCATTGGACCGGCATCCCGCACGTCGTCCAGTGGCGGCGCCACCGCGGCGTCGTTCAGGGACAGACGCGCTTCGCTCCGATCATCCTCGGAAGGGCGGCTGTGGCCTCGGTCGTAGTCGCTCCAGTCAATCACGGTCGCTTCCTTGTTCAATCAGGTTGGTCATGGAAGGTCGGCCATCAAGTTCCACGTCGGGGAAACTGCGTACCAGCGTCCAATGCTGCGTGTCACTCGCATGCCGCACAGGACGGGGCGATCAGCGAGCATGCGGTCGGAATCTCGGCTGGCGCCGCGAGTCCTTGGCTGCTTGCGCCGGGCGGCGCATCGCTTGGGGGCCGCGACGAACCGGCCTTCTCGGTTCGCGCTCCCGAGAGGGTGGACTTCTCGGTGCCCGTCGCGCCGAGAGCCCTCAGGTAGTAGGTCGTCTTCAGGCCTCTGAGCCACGCGATCTGGTACGTCACGTCCAGCTTGTTCAGTGAGGCGTCCGAAATGTAGATGTTCAGAGATTGCGATTGATCGATCCATTTCTGTCGTCGAGATGCAGACTCGACCAGCCACTTCGGTTCCACCTCGAAAGCCGTCGCGTACAGGTGCTTCAGCTCCTCGGGCACTCTGTCGATTCGCTCCAGGCTTCCATCGAAATACTTGAGGTCGGAGACCATGACCTGGTCCCACAGACCAAGCTTCTTGAGGTCCTTCACCAAGGCGCGGTTGACCACGGTGAATTCCCCAGAGAGGTTGGACTTGACGAACAGATTCTGGTAAGTCGGCTCGATGGATGGTGTAACACCGACGATGTTGGCGATCGTAGCGGTGGGAGCGATGGCGAGCACGTTCGAATTCCGCATGCCTCTCTTGCGTATGCGATCTCGCACGCGTTGCCAGTCCATGCGTTGCGTCCGATCCACTTCCAGGAACTCCGAGCCTCGTTGTTCCGCCAGAAGGTTGAGAGAGTCGATGGGCAGCGTGCCCTTGCTCCACAGCGAACCTTCAAACGTCGGATACTGGCCTCTCTCCCTTGCAAGGCGCGTGGACGCATCGATGGCGTAATAGGAGACAGCCTCCATTGTCTCGTCGGCGAATTCGACGGCTTCTTGCGTGCGGTAGGAAATCCGTTTCCGGTACAGCGCGTCCTGGAACCCCATGATTCCGAGACCGACCGGCCGATGACGCATGTTGGAAGTGCGAGCCTCCGAGACCGCGTAGTAGTTGATGTCGATGACGTTGTCGAGCATGCGCACCGCTGTGCGCACGGTGGACTTCAACTTTGCGTGATCAAGGTTCCCTTCGGCGTCCAGATGCCGCGCGAGATTCACCGACCCGAGATTGCACACTGCGATCTCGTCAGCGGAGGTGTTCAGCGTGATCTCGGTGCAGAGATTGGAAGAGTGCACCACGCCCGCGTGCTGTTGTGGGGATCGGATGTTGCATGCATCCTTGAACGTGATCCAAGGATGGCCCGTCTCGTAGAGCATCCGCAACATCTCGTGCCACATCTCCCTGGCACGCACGCGACGGAAGTGCGTGATTTCTCCCGTTCGAGTCATGGACTCATACTCGGCATAGCGCCGTTCGAACTCGATGCCGTTGAGATCGTGCAGGTCGGCGACATCGTTGGGTGAGAACAGCGTCCATTCGGCGTCCTGTCCTTCGCAAACCCGCTTCATGAACAGGTCCGGAATCCAGTTGGCTGTGTGCATGTCGTGGGTGCGACGTCGTTCGTCCCCGGTGTTCTTGCGCAGCTTCAGAAATTCCTCGATGTCGAGATGCCAGGTCTCCAGGTAGGTGCACACGGCTCCCTTCCGTTTGCCGCCCTGGTTCACCGCCATCGCGGTGTCGTTCACGACCTTCAGGAACGGTATGACACCTTGGGACTTGCCGTTTGTCCCCTTGATGTAGGAACCCATGGCCCGTACTGGCGTCCAGTCGTTGCCCAGACCCCCCGCCCACTTGGAGAGCATGGCGTTGTCATGGACAGCACCGAAGATTCCGTCCAGATCGTCGGCGACGGTGGACAGGTAGCACGACGAAAGCTGCGAGCGCTGGGTACCCGAATTGAAGAGAGTAGGCGTCGAGCACATGTAGTCGAAGCTCGAAATCGTGTGGTAGAACTCGATGGCCCGTTCGTCTCGCTGTTCCTCCTGGAGCGCCAGCCCCATGGCCACACGCATGAAGAACGCTTGGGGGAGCTCGATCCGAACGCCGTCGGTGTGAAGCAGGTAGCGATCGAAGAGTGTCTGGAGGCCGAGATAGGCGAACTGGAGATCGCGGTCCGGCTCGATCTCCGACGCAAGACGCTCGAGATCGAACAGAGCCATGCCCGGGTCCAGCAGATCCAGCGCGATGGCTCGGTGAATGAAGGGGGAAAAAGCGACCTTGTACAGGCTTCGCATCTGGGAATGGCTGACTCGGCGCTGCTTCTTGTCCAGCCACTCGATCCTCAGAGCCTTGAGGGCGAGGTACCGGATGGTGTCCAGCAACAGGCGCGCAGACACGAAGGTGTAGTTGGGTTCCTCTTCAATGAGCGCTCGAGCCACCATGACCAGGCAGTTGCCGACTTCATCCTCCGGGATGTCCTCATACATGCTGCTCAGCGCTTCTTCCACCACCCGGTCAGGACTGACGTCCGACAGTCCCTGGCAGGCCTCGACCACCTGCTTGCGAAGCACTTCCGGTTCGAGAGGCGCTCGGGTGCCGTCCGCACGCAAGTACTGCAAACGTGGCTCGACGAGAGCAGGGCGACGTTTCTCGGCTTCCGCTCGCTGCCGGGCGCGGTCTTCGCGGTACAGTACATAGGCACGGGCAACCTTGTGGTGCTCGTCGCGCATCAAGGCGAGCTCGACATAGTCCTGAATCTGCTCGATATGTATGGTGCCGCCGGTCGGAAATCGTCGTTCGAAGGTTCCGACGACGGTGTCTGCGAGCTGCTCTATGCGCTGTCGGACACGTTCCGAAGCCGTGGCGCTGGTGCCTTCCACCGCAACGAACGCCTTCGAAAGCGCGTTGTGGATCTTGGCTTCCTCGAACGCGACGACCTTGCCGTCACGCTTGATGACCCGCAACTCCCCTGGCGCTGGGGAGGTTGCCGCTGGGAGCTGGTGCGATGTTCCCTGATTGTTAGAGAGCTTGGGTGATTCTGGCGTGGGAGAAACCTCTCTGGCAGATCCGTGGAAGGTGTCGGAACGACCCATCTCTCTAGTCAAGCTGATCTCCCTTCGGCGTGCTGATCCGCGAAGGCCGGGCGGATGCCGCCCCGTGCCCACCATGCTTGCTCCAAGTCGCGGAGCGCGTTGCATGCTAACAAAAGTGAGCCGATGATTCCAGGAATCTTCGAGGACTCACATGTGGAGTTCGAGAGCCGCCCTCATGCAGATAAGGGGTTGACCGACCCGTCTAGTTGTGATAGCGAATCGAAGTCTCGCGTGCTGGCACCTAACAGAGCACGGACATCGGGGCCGCTGTACGGCCGGGAACCACCGCCATTCATCCACACCTGCGTGCACCTGCAATCTCGTACGAAAGGCTGGCGCATCAAACTTTCGCGTTCGGTCCGAAACCCTTGAGTGGATCGATGTTTGTTAGACTTTTCAACACGTTAGAAAGCACTTTCTAATCAGTCCGATAAGAGGGACGTTCGCTCGAAGGCCGGAACCCCAGTGCGTTCGACCACGCGATCTCGGTTGTCAGGCCCTGGCCGCAGCTTCACGAAGGCGTTCCAGTCCGGTACGCAACAGGGACCGGGGAGTGGCGAAATTGAACCTCACAAAC
>JAGWBL010000136.1:0-567 GCA_021295935.1 Pseudomonadales bacterium | reverse complement strand
GAAGCGCTCAAAGTGCTCTTGAGGGTTCGCGACTCCGAGAACTCGGGCATCAATCAAGGCAAGGTGGGTTCCTTCCACCCTGGTGGTGCGCAGCCCGTCAATGCGGTTCACTGCTGATTCCAGCATGTCCCGATTTCCGCGGAGGTATTCGCATAGGTCGATGCGCCAGCTCGAACGATCGCGATATGCCGCCTCGCTTGCCGCCATCGGCAAGGCGGACGGCATGCCGATGGTGTGATCAACCGCTCCGGCAAATTGCCGTCGCATGCCTGCATGCGGGATGATCGCTGCCCCGACGTTCAGCCCCGCCATGTTGTAGGTCTTGGTGGCCGCGATGAAGGTGACGGTCCTGCGGGCGATCTCGGTGTCGAGGCTCGCGATAGGAATGTGCCGCAGCGTAGGCTCCAGCACGAGTCCCCAGTGAATCTCATCGCTGATGATGGTCAGGTCATGACGACTTGCGACATCGGCGAGCTGCAGGAGTTCGGACCTCGAGTACATGCGTCCAGTAGGGTTCTGCGGATTGCAGAAGATCAACGACTTCGCTTGCCTGGCCTTTTGGTCCAG
>JAGWBL010000135.1 GCA_021295935.1 Pseudomonadales bacterium | reverse complement strand
AGGTGTCCACCACGAACGCCACGTACTCTGAATCCACGGGAATGCCAGCCACTTGCTTCGGCAAGTCCTCGGCGATCAATGAAGTCCTCCTCGAGTTTGAAAACAGGTCTGCTGACCGTGTCAGCGCCTTCGTTTGGGCAACGGAATCGTCGATCTCGTCATGAGTGCGACGAATTGCTTCGCGAATGGACTGGCTCGCTTCCGCGGCGGTCTCAAATCCTGCACCGAATTCGTCCAACAGCTGAACCGTGCGTTGCAGTTGCTGTTTCAGCACGAAAATTGTGTCGTCCAGAGAGGCGGACTCGAGCAGAAGCCGTCCGAGATGCTCAGCCTCGGTACTGTCTTCAGATTCATGCGCAAGCATGCCAATGGGAAGGATCACGACCAACAGAATCACGGCGCCGAACGCGCAAGCGATCACGTCCAGAAAGCTCACGGGGACTTCTTGGGAATTTGATTGAGACTCGCTCATGTGCCGGGCCAGCCCACGGCCGGGGCTAACAGACGCCCGAAACGCTCCGAAGTGAACTGCCAGTAGTGGTGGGCGGCGGATGCGTCTCCCTCAAGGGGAAAGAGGACCACGTCGACTTTCACTGATGGAAGTTCCGAGGAGACCAGTCGCCTCGCGTCCGCAAAGATATTGGCTCTGCACGCCGGACTGAGAATCGCTACGCCCTGCTTGGGTTCGTTGGGGCATCGACGGATGGAACCTAACCTCTTGGCACCGGGAACTGAAGGCAATCCATCCGTCACTACCAGGATCTGTCTTGGCTTGGGTTGCAGTCGCGACGCCACAGCAAAGGCTGCGTGCAGGTTCGTCGGGCCAGCCGCAGTCGTGGCAGCAATCTGGCCCGGAACCTTGGAGGCCTTCACGATCTTCTTGTGCCAATCCAGTCGTCCCGTTTCAGGAATGGCGTCGCCTGCCGCGTCCTGGACAGAATCTGAGTAGGAGAAGATGCGATAACGGGCGTCGGGAGGCAACTCGGAGTAGGCCCACGCTGCGGCGGATCGCGCTGAGACCCACTTCGGTGCGTTTTGACGCAATCGCGCGGCTGACACGCGGAGGCGGAAGATTTCCACAAGTCTCCGATCGAGCATGCTTGCGGAGCGATCAAGCAGAATCACCACGCGATCCTTGTCGATCTCGATGCCAGTCAGATGGCTTCCCGCTGCTTGAGCCGATCGCCGTTTGTCTCTCTCTTCCTCGATGGCGATCTGATCCGCCCGTTCTCTTTGTGCGGTGAGCAGCGCTTCCGCAGAGTTCTGCTGAGCCCTGCGCGCGGCGGCCAGCTCTGCGAGGAGCTTCCTCAGCTCTATTGCTTGAGAAGCGCGAGCCCCTCTAAGAGTTTCCTTGGCGGATGACGCCGCGGCGAGCTCGCTTTCGGCAGCATGGATCTGGCTTCGCAGATCCTGCTCCCGGAGCTTCTTTGAGTCGATGTCGCTGGATGCTCGCTGGATGCGATCGGCAAGCGAGTCGTCTACGAACATCGCTGCGATGGAAGGTCCGTGAGGCAACAGGAGGAGAAGGAGGATTGCAGATCCCAAGCCGCAGCAGAGCACGTCAAGGAACGAAAGTGCGAACCCGACGATCTTCGTGCGAGGTGGTTGCTCACGTTGCCGGTTCATGCGGCTCGACTACCTTGTTCGACCCATCTGCTGAAGCGGCGACATTCAGACGGGGGATGAGACTCGAGGTCACGTAGTGCTTGTAGCGCGCCACCAAGCGTTCTTCCCTTCCCTGCAGCCAACTGGAGAGCAACATGAGCCCCAAGCTGAGCAAAAGGGCGACGAAGGTGGAGTTGAACGCAAGCCCGAGGCTCATGGCCACTCCGGTGATGTCGCCCTCCATGGCCTCAACCGCCTTGCCGAGTGCCTCGCCAATTCCTCTAACCGTTCCAATGAACCCGATGGAAGGGATGGCGTAGATGATGTACCGGTTGAAGGAAAGCTTGGAATTGAGCATCTCAAGGTGAAGCGAGCAAGCATCGAGCGCGGCATTGGCCGCGTCTTCCAGATCCTTGTTCATCCGCAGCCGATCCAGCGCCAATTCCACGCAGTACAGGAGCTGAGGACTCGAAAGTTGTCGGGAGGCCTCGTCGAGACGCTTCTTCAGCGAGTCGATCGTCGCGTCATCGAGCGTGACGATGTCGCTGATGCCCAGAAAGTCGGCGTCCAGAAATCGCTCTTCGTTCTGGAAGATGCGGTATCGAAAGAACCAGAGCCAGCAGCACCAGATCGTGAGAATCAGGCAGATCTCTTGCTCGAGATCCTTGAAGATGATCACGAGCATTCGCTCGGGCACCGTGCCCTCGGCCTCCGCCGATGTGACCAACTCCAAGGCCGCCGGGTCGATGAAGAGCACATAGACCAAGTGAACGAGGACGGCGGCAATAACCAGCCCTGCAACATCCACCAGCCATGCGTTGCCCTTAATCAGCGATTGCGTGTCGAGACTCATGCCAGTTGCCGGTACTTCGAATGTGCATGCTCGGGCTAAATGTCCTGAGGCAGGGCGACGTCAGCGTTGGACTGTATTTTCTCTTCACCTTCGCTGAGCGGCTCCAGGGTGTGATACTCGTCTTCCTCAGCGCCTTCCTCGTCAGGGGACGCCTTGTTGTCCGACTCGGTCACTTCTTCATCTGCGATGACTGCAGGCTTCGCCTCGGTCAGCTTGTCGACCGAGGTCGAGTCTTCCGTTTCCGCCGCCCCGAGCGTTAGCGACACCAGCACGATCACTGCTGCCCGGGTCATTCGATCCACCTTGCGATTCGGAACCCTATTTCGTCGTCTCGGTAAGGACCCAAGTCGCGCCGGCGAAATCGAAGATCGTCCAAGCTGGCGGAAAGGTAGCTGCCTCCTTTCACGACGTGGTTCGTTCCCGACCTGGGTCCCAGAGGGTCCGTCACGGTCGTTCCGGCATGGAGAAGTTGGCTTGCATAGAAGTCGTGAGTCCATTCCCTTGCGTTTCCAACCATGTCGTGGATGCCCGTCGGGCCGGGTCGGTACGAACCTACCGGAGCGATGCCGGGATGGTTGTCTACGTATGTCGTCAGCCAGCGGGCAAGATTCTTGCTGCTTTCCCTTCCCGCAAGATTGCCGATGGCTTGGGGAACTGCTTTCTCGTGCCCCCAAAGATAGCGCATCGGGCGGTTGTCGCGTTGGTGAACGCTTGCGAGCACCCCGTCCCACTCCGCTTCTGTCGGCAGGCGGAAGCCGTTCGCGACCTGCACGAAACCGCCGAGCCTGCCTGAACCGGCGAACTTGTAAACCGGTTCAAGGCCGATCTTCTTGCTCAACAGGTTGCAGAACCTGGCAGCTTCAAGCCAGGAGACGTTAGTCGCTGGCAGATCCGAGGCAGACAGCCGCGAGCGTTGATTCGGCACTTTCAACGCCAGAAAGTCTGCCGCGGTGACCTCGTGCCTGCTGAGGTAGAACGGTCGGGTGATCCGGATCGTCATGTCGTCCAAATCAACGCCGGCATCGGAAACCAGCACGGAGGCTCGATACTCCAACGGCCCAAACTTCTTCAGGTGGATACTGCCGAAGACGTTCACCTCATCGGGGGCCTTCACGAACGCAATCATCTCTTCGCTTGTCAATTCGAACGCTATCGATTGTTTCGCGCCAACCGCGGACTGCACGCTCACCGGTTCGGCATAGAAGCCGTCGAGCGAAACCCCGACTTCATCAAGCGCGCGGGTGGACACGGTCACGGGAGTCTTGCCCTTGGCAACACCATTCACCAAGACTGTCGCCGTGCGGTTGGCCGTGACGGAGACTTCGATCAGTTCGTTCTCGAAATCGAAGTGGCGCTCTTGTGAACTGCCGCTTTCCAGTCGGACCTCGAACTCCACTGGCTGGTGTCCGCTCTTGCGCAGGTTCAATTGGTGAGGCCGGTTCGCTTCAAGAGTGAGTTCTGCAGGTGTCTCCCCAACGAACTTGCCGTCGAGCAGTACCGCAGCGGCGCTTGGGCTGGATGAGAGCCGAAGTGTGGCCGGAAGGGCGGCAAGCGACACGGTGCCGATATCGAGGATTTCGTTTTCTGACCTCGCTTCCACGTCGAGGGAGCGCGGGACGTAT
>JAGWBL010000134.1 GCA_021295935.1 Pseudomonadales bacterium | reverse complement strand
TACAGAACGAGCTGAACCGGCACAGGATCGCTTCTGCGTCCGACCCCGACAGCCCGTTGGTTGCGCTCTACGCAGGGTCTGGGGGGTTCGAGTCGTTTGGCGGCATCGACTGGCGTATCGATGTGGAGACCG
Source organism: Pseudomonadales bacterium (assembly GCA_021295935.1). Lineage (GTDB taxonomy): Bacteria > Pseudomonadota > Gammaproteobacteria > Pseudomonadales > Azotimanducaceae > Bin55. The sequence continues at coordinate 3,966 of JAGWBL010000134.1, read as the reverse complement.
AGCCCAGCGCGATGCACCCGAATGTTCGGTGGCGCATCGTCGAGGCTCGTGTCCGGGACGCAGCGAGCCAGGATCCGCTGGCCCGACTTGAGACTCTCGAATGGTCTCAGTGACGCGACACCGGGGATTCACCCTCGTCGAGATGATGGCTGCCATCGCGGTGTTCGGCGTGCTTGGACTGCTTTCCTTTCAACTCTTGCGCTACTCAATGGACAACTCGCGCACGATGCTCGATCGAGGCGAACGTCTCATCGAAATGCAGCGCGCCATGGATGTCATCCAACGGGACTTGCAGCAGCTTGTCCTGCGGAGGGTGCGCGACGAAGATGGCGAACACGGTTCACTCTATCGACTCGGCGGAGACTTGCTGGCGTTCGAATTCACTCGAGCCGGATGGCAGAACTATCGGTTGCAGCAAAGGTCTGAACTCCAGAGGGTCGGGTACCGTCTGTTCAATGGCACGATTTTCCGGACCTACTGGAACGTGCTGGATCGGTCGGAGAGCACCGTGCCGCAAGTGCAGTCGCTGCTTTCCGGAGTAGACGATTTTCAGATCACCGGCATCAGCGCCGAGGGAGAGGAAGTGATCGAGTGGCCCCGTCTGACTGACGAGGAGACGCCAGAAATGGACAACTTGATGGTTGGTCTCAAGATTGTCTTTGATGTCCCTCCCTTTGGAGCCATGGAGAGAATCTGGGCGCTTCCCGTGTCGCGGTCCCCGGACTTGATGGAGGAGAAAGAGGATGTGGAGCAACAGGATGATGAAGAGGAGACCCAGGCTTCGTGAAGGCGTTGGAGAACAGGCAGCGCGGCATCGCCTTGGTCAGCGTTCTATTCGTGGTCGTTCTCCTGGCGTCCTTGATCTATCACTTGCTGAGTCGGCACGCCATGACGATTGCGAGCAGTCAGCAGACCATTTCATCCTCGCAGCTGCATGAGATGGCGTTGGGCGGCGAGGCGTTCGCCAAGGGTGTGTTGTTGCAGGACTTCCAGCGGGACGGTGAGACCAGAGCTGATCACCTCGGGGAACCATGGGCCGTGCCGGTGGACCTGGAGGATAACGGAGTTTCGGTGTGGGTCGAGATTGCGGTCCTGCAGGGGCGGTTCAATCTCAATGCGCTGAGGGAGGAGACCGGATCTCAGAGAGTTGGTTTCGTGCGTGCAATGTGCAATCAACTGGGGTTGAATCCGAATCTCGCCAACCTCTGGGCAGACTGGGTTGACGAAGACGACCTGGCGGGCCGGCACGGCGCGGAGGACCAGGAGTATCTTGCCCTGCAACCGCCATTTCGAGCTGCCAACGGCCCCGGGGCGCACATCTCCGAGTCGTTTGCCATGCTGCTCTTGGAGCCTCGATTGCTTGCGGAGTTTGCGCGGCATGCCGTGCCGTTGCCAAGCTCCTAACTCTTCATCAACGCGAACACAGCCTCCAACGAGGTGCTGGAGTCCCTCATCCCGCCGGATGGAACCCCTCTGCCCATCAACCCGGCAGCAATGGAGCGAAAATGGAAGCATGTCGAAGAAGTCACCTCGGCTCTTCCGATGCTTGACCATGTCGAGGAGCTGCTTGCGGTTGCGAGCGACTATTTCGAGGCGACAGTCATTGTCGAAACGGCGTCTGCCAGCTTGCAGCTAACATCGGTGTTGTATCGAGAGCCGGAAACCGGCGCTGTCTTCACCCAGGTTCGGTCCTTTGGTCGGACGGGATACACGACATTCGGCACCCAGTCGGACAACGAAGGCTCCCGCACGTTCTAGTCGAGCCGGATTGCAGCATCTAGAGACATGATTTCTCTTCTAGTTCGGCATGTTGGAGACGCCAATCCAACTGAGGGCCTGGACTCCTGCAGGGTTGAGTTTCTGCTCGTCGACAGCGCCGATGAACACAACCGGCGGGAGGGCGCCTGCCTGCTGCTTGAACTTCCGGAACGGATGGGAGAGCTGGAGGAGGGCGCTCCGCACAGGACGATCGTCCTGATTCCCGACGTATGGACGCTTTCGCTGAGCGTCTCGATCCCCGGCAGGAACACCAAGGCAATCTCGCAGGCCGTCCCGTTCGCGGTCGAGCCCTTCCTGGCCGGCGATCTGGAATCCAACCACGTTGCGCACGGCGAAATACGTCGCGGTGAACTCGTGGAATGCCTCGTGGTGGAACATCAAGTTCTTCAAGGGGTGTTGGCCACCTATGCAGCGCTGAATCTGTCGCCGTCCGTCGTGACGTGCCGCACATCGCTGGTCGAGCGGCGACCCGACACCGTCAGCCTGTTCTGCGACGGAGAGGAGTGCATCGTCAAGACTGCCGAAGACGGCTTGTGCGTTCAACGAGGGGAACTTCGGGAGCTCCTCTCCGATCACTTCGAGCAACATGTGGATGCGACTCGAAGGGTCCTCGTGAGGGCTTCTCCAGACGATGAATTGGCCGAACTCGAAGGAGCAAGTTCCGATGTCGAGATAGCGGTCGAGCGCCTGCATCAGGGGGCGCTTGGGGAGATGCTTCGATGGGCGCTTCTTCCCGGTTCGGTGAATCTGCTTCAGAGGAGATACGAGCGCGAGGAGATCTCGGATTTCGAGTGGCGCCGGTGGGCTGTGCCCGCGGGTCTGGCCGCGACCTGGATCGTGCTGTCCGTCTGCGTGCTGACGGGGCAGGGGATCTGGGCGGAAATGCAGTCGCGGGACTTGATCGAACGGAGCGAGGGCATCTACCAGGAGATCTACGGGGAGCCGTCGCGTTCCGAGGATCGGGGGCTTCGGATGGTGCAACGATTGAACGGCGCGGGCGGTGGCCCTGCGGGTGACCGGACGTTTCTCGGCCTGTACGGGAATTTCCTGCTCGCAAACAGTGCGTCAGGCGCGGAGCTCCGTGTCGTCACGTTGAACTTCAGCGAGCAATCGCTAGAACTGCTGTTGACCTGCCTTTCGGACGGCTCCGCAGATCTGGAAGCCCTGGAGGAGGCTGTCGCAGGGAAGGGCGCTCGGTTGGAGGTTGTCTCACAACGGGTAACGGAATCGGATGCGCGCTTGAACCTGAGAGTGACGCCGCTTCTATGAAAGCCTTCTTCGAGTTGAAGTTGATCTCGACAGCTGTTCAGCGGCTGAATGCTCTCAAGCCTGCACATAGGACGAGCATCGTCGGTCTCGTTGCGACACTCGTACTGTTCGCTCTTGTGTTCGGCGGGCTGCTGCCGCGTGGGACTACCGCAGCACGTCGGTGGCACGCTTCCAGGAGCTTTCTGGCGCCATCGAGTGGATGCAGCGGGAAAAAGATCTGGCCAAGAGAACCGCTTCGAAGCAGGCCCAGATTCAGCAGTCGGGCTCGGATCTCTCAGTCGTCTCCAAGCTGGCAAGAGAGTCAGGCCTGACCCAGCATCGTGTGAACAGTCGTCAAGCTGGTGGCGTCACGGTGACCATCCAGGATGGAAACTACCGCGATCTCATTGCCTGGCTCAGGAAGCTGTCCGAGCACAGCTACACGGTCGCCCAGGCCCGTGTGGACTCTTCGCGCGCCGGTCGCGTCAACGCGACACTGGGAGTGCGCCGGCTGTAGTTCCTTCGCCGCGGCCGACTCGAGCAATCCGCCTGCGCCGCGCCTGGTCAACCGAGAATTCTCGATCCGGCTTCTCCGTCGCGGTGCAGCAGTTGACCGACCGCCTGCTTGTCCCGTAGCACTCCGATTCAATGACATGCACCAGATCCACGATCGAATCCTGATTCCTGCGAATTGGATCCTGGTTTTTCGCTCACGAGTCTCGGCTTGTCTCTTTGCGGCTCATCTGCAGGACCCCTTTTTGATCGGGTCGGGATCGCGTCCAGTTCGCTTTCAGGAGCCTTGGCCTCCTCGGATTTGCCGTCAGTGCCGTCGGGTCGGGAGATGGCATCTACCTCGAACTTCGGCGTCCCCAGCATCAAGTGCCGCAAGGAGAACGAAAGCCCTTGCCCTTTTCAAGCGGGCTCCGGGAGGGTAGGCCG
>JAGWBL010000133.1:573-4675 GCA_021295935.1 Pseudomonadales bacterium | reverse complement strand
GGAGTTCATCGTTCACTGACACCCGAAGGATCCGAGCCACGGCTACGCTGAAGATTGTCCAAATCAGCTCGCGAGAACTGCACCTGAACGTCACTGTAGTTCCGGCATCGCATGCTGGGGAATCAGCTTCTTCAATCCGATGGATTCCAAGTGTTCCTGCACCAACGACCGCACATTCTCCTGCGACTTGAGCTTGAACGCCCTGGCCAGGACGCGACGGCACCCGATGCGTGTGACGTTTCGAATCATGCACTTGACGCGAAGCAGGTTGGTCGAATTCATGGAGAGCACGTCATAGCCCATGCCCAGGCACAAGAGAGCGCCTTCAGGAGTCCCCGCCATCTCTCCGCACACTCCGATCCCTTTCTGTTCTGCATGCGCTGCCTTGACGACTTCGCGCATCGCCATGAGCACAGCGGGGTGGAACTCGTCGTACAGATCCGCCACACGCGGGTTGTTACGCGACGCCGCCAACATGTACTGAGTGAGATCGTTGGAGCCAACCGCCAGAAAGTCCACGACCTTGGCGATCTCTCTAGCCTGGTAGACAGCCGACGGGACTTCGATCATGGCGCCAATCTGGGGCTGCTTGCAGTCAAAGCCCTCTGCGCGGACTTCCCGGAACGCGCGATCGATCATGGAGATCGCTTCCTCAATCTCGTTCAAGTTAGTGACCATGGGCAGCATGACCCGAAGAGTCCCTTCAAGCCCGGCGTTGGCCTTAAGCATCGCCCGGACTTGAACCAGAAAGATCTCGGGGTGATCCAGAGTGACGCGAATGCCCCTCCAACCCAGGGAGGGATCGCGTTCCTCGATCGGGAAGTAGGGCAGTTGTTTGTCGCCTCCAATGTCGAGCGTGCGCATGGAGACCGGTCTCGGATCGAACGCTTCCATGTGCTCCCGGTAGATCAGGCGTTGCTCCTGTTCGGTCGGAAAGCGATCCCGCGTCCCGAACACCACTTCCGTCCTGAACAGTCCGATGCCCTCGGCTCCCTTGTCCAAAGACCGCGTGATGTCCCCAACCAAGCCGATGTTCACCCAGAGGTTGACCCGGTGCCCATCGAGCGTCTCGGCAGGCTCGTCTCGCAACAACGCGAGCGAATCCGCCAAGTCCCGCTCTTCACTGGCAACGCGGTCGAAGTGACGGGTCACGGAACGCGAGGGGTTGCACACGACCTCCCCGAAGGTGCCGTCGACCACCAATCTGTGGCGATCGATTTCCAGCACCGGGATGTCTTCCGCTCCCATCACCGCAGGCACATCAAGAGTGCGTGCGAGGATCGCGGCATGGGAACTGCCAGTTCCCTTCAATGCGACTATCGCCTTGAGGCGATCGGTGGGAAACTCCGCCAGCATTCCCGCCGTGATTTCCTCTGCGACGAGTATGGCGTCCGGGGGAATCTCGCAGACGGGCCTTTGCACGTTCTGCAGCCGTGCCAACACGCGCTGGCCAAGCTCTCGGACGTCGGCGCTCCGCTCGGCAAGATAGGTGCTCCTGGAAGCCTCCAGTTGTTGGGTGTGCGACGATATGACGCGTCGAAGGGCGCCCGGCGCCCATTGTCCGGCCGCAATCTCTGTTCGGACGTCCGCCGGGATGGCTTCGTCATCCAGCATGTGGAGGTAGGCATCGAACAGCGCCATTTCCTCTTCACCCACGGTAGCGGCCATGGACTCATGAATCTCGCGGAGGTCCTCCGCAACTTCACTCACAGCGCGGTTGAACGCGGCAAATTCGGCTTCCTGATCCTGTGCAATGCGGTCGGGGACCAAGTCCAGGTCGGCCGGAGGGGCGATCACCACGGCGGTGCCAAGCCCGATGCCGGACGACCCCGGAATTCCCTTGAACCTCAAATCCGGCGCGTCGGTTGGTATTCCGCGCGTCGGAAACAGCTCCAAGGTTGCTTCCGCTCTGGCGACGACGTGAGCGATCTGCGTGGCCAGTGACCCTAGGAAACCTTCCTCCTCTTCAGTGAATGGATCCGACTGCCGTTGCACGGTGAGAACTCCGAACACCAACCGGTTGTGAATGACCGGAACTCCGAGAAAGACCGCAAACTTGCGGTCGTCCAGTCCACGCACTTCGAAGAACTGCTTGTGTGTCGTCATGTCGAGAACATTGACCGGCTCCGCGCGTTCCGCCACGAAGCCCACAATCCCTTGACCGCGGTTCAGGTGAATGCCGGCGGCGACGTCTTCCTGCATGCCTTCCTGGTTCACGATGCGCAGGCGACCCGAACGCTGGTCCACTGCGTACAGCGCACAAATGTCCGCTTGGAGAAAGTCGCAGACCCGCGTGACCATGATTCCGGAGGAATGAGAGAAGCTGGGAGTGCTCGAGACGTCACGGACCAGCGTGTTGAGAGCGTCTAGCACAGCGCCTCGGTCCTCAACATGGGTTCGAGCTCGGAAAGAGCCTGTCGGCAGGCGTGGCGCTGATGCTCCGCAACCAAAGCCGCGGATTTCCCGAATTCGACCCTTCGCACTTCGCTGAACTCGGCCGCGACATCCGGATCGCTCTCAAGCCCTACCGAACGCCTGTCTACGTCAGGAGTGCGAAGCAGGAACCAGCGTTGCATCTGTCCCACGAAATCCCTGATCGCGAACCAGGCTGGAAAGCGGCAAGATACGGGCCTGTTGGTGTTGCCCAACAGGGTGACGGAAGATCGAGGCAGTCCAACCTCTTCCCTCAACTCCCGGTGCATCGCATCGAGAAGGACCTCGCCTGGCTGGACTCCTAATTGGGGAAACTGCCATCCATGACCTTCGTCGACGGAGTTTGCGAGCAGCAAGCGCTGTCGTTCGTCGCTCACGATCATGCAAAAACACTCGGGCGAACTCCCTCTTCAGGTGTGTCGATGCCGATGGATGCCATACGTTCATTGTTCCACACGTTCGCCACTTGTTCCTTCTGGGAGTCCGAGTCCCGGCGCTGCACACTGGACCCTTGTGCGTTGTCAGCTTGTTTCATGAAGCTTGGCAAGAAGCTGGTTCAGGTGTGCGAAGCCCGTCATATATCGAAACCGAACCCTCCCGTTCAAGCACCCCGAGCTTCCAGAACGAACTCGCCTCGCTTGAGCCGGCCACAAGGGGCGCTTGGGCCACACACGAGACCGGGAGCGTGGTACACCCTTGCTAGGAACGCAACTGAGGGGTCCGGAGGGCTCACTTGCTTGCTCGACTTTGGCGCGACGTCGCGATGGGGGATGATCCCTTGGGGGCGTCCCGGCTCGGCTCTCGAGAGGATTTTCCGTTGCCCTGCATGCGGCGGATGGGCGCCCTGTTCCAGAAGATAACGTTGTGATGCCGGAATCCCCCGCAGATCTGGGAAGCATCAAGCGACTCCCCAGGTCTGTGCGAGCCTTCCATTTTGGTTCACTTCTTGGTCCCCGGCGAGCCTTCGTTCGAAAACTGCATGGCACTCAAGTTTCCCAAAGCAGAGTGTGAACGCACGTGGTCGCATTCGTCATCGAAGCCCCTCGACAAGCATATGGCAGGATTCAAAACGTTGAGTGGAATCTCCGTCAGCACCTCCCTTTTGCAGTGCGCGAACAGCGGCTCCGCGAGCGCGTTGTCAATGCAGTCTCCGATCCGGCCCATCGACTGCCCGAAGCCATGTCTGGAAGGGACCGCCCGAGAGGCATCCGAGGTGTATTGGCATCCGGGGTCCGAGTGCACCTCCAGTCCCGCCGCACAGACAGCGACGAAACGTTACGAATTGCAACGCATCGACTTCTTCCGTTCAAGCCAGGCGCAGCAGCCGCTGCGATCGCTCTTCAGCAGACAGCACATCCGCACCAAGAGCGACCGGCCTGGTTCGCCTTCACCAGTTCGCACGCGGCCTGGAACCCGTCGGAGACCGTTGGGCAAACCAAGCCGCCGACTTTGCCGGAGAGGTCAGGTTCCCCTTCAACATCCGATTCCCACGGGCGAGCCTCAATTTCTTCCGATCGTCCTCCGGACAAGCGCTCGCCGCTTCCGCTCGCATCAACCCGCCGCAGGCCACCGCCACTCCCGCGGCGCGAACTTCGGCGCTGTACCGGCTCACTACCATCTCGGCAAATCCTTCTGTCGCGCGGCGGGGGCCCACGACTCGAGGTCAAGG
>JAGWBL010000133.1:0-483 GCA_021295935.1 Pseudomonadales bacterium | reverse complement strand
ATTCCGGCACCTTGCGTGTCTTCGGAACGACAGCGACATTCCCGACGGGAAGACCATCTGGAAACACCGCGTCCGGCTGACCAAGTCGGGTCGCCGCTGAGCACTTTTCGAGCACCTTGAAAGCAAGTTGCGGTAACGCGGCTGCGCGATGATTGCGGGCAGATGGAGGATTCGAAATTGGTGGAGATTCGCAGCCCGCGCAACGCTCTAGAAGAGATTGCGAAGCGCAGGAAAGAGGAGGTTCGCGAAGATTGGCATACGGCTCCCTGCAAGCTGGCGCACAACAAAGTGGGTGGAAGATGCACGAGACAGCGCTGAGTGGCCCGTAACGGCTGCAAGAGTCATTCGCGCATGGGCCGGACGCAAGAGCTGATCCGCACAGCGACGCATCTGTCCATGACTCCAAGGGATGGCCAAGATTCTAGAGCCCGATGGGGAGGACTCTTGCGTTCGAACCGTTGGCGCTCCAAGCTTCGTGTACCC
>JAGWBL010000132.1:4401-4723 GCA_021295935.1 Pseudomonadales bacterium | reverse complement strand
TCGGCTTCCGATATCCGACCCCCGCTACGCACGATCCGGTGATACGCTGCGTCTCCGGGAAACTGCCGTAGAAAGTCTCCGAACAGTTCTCGAAACAAGTGTCGATCTTCCGTGTCTGCACCCTGGCGCACTTCGGTCTCCACCTCCAGCCACTGACCAGCCACCAGGACATGGGCGCGTTTTCCTTGTCTCAGGTTTTTACACCATTGCGTCTCTTGGGAGGAAAAGCAGCGAACTCCACCGTCGGTTCGAACGTACCGCAAAGGCGTCTCGAACTGCCTTCCGGTACGACGACCCGTGAATCGGAGGACGAGAACGCTTG
>JAGWBL010000132.1:0-4112 GCA_021295935.1 Pseudomonadales bacterium | reverse complement strand
CGCACACGCGGGACGGCATGGTCTGGTGGTCGTGGTCACGCTCAAGCGCGCCGAAATACCTGGAAGCCATGCTTCTGCATTCCGTCCACACCATGGCGTTCCAGCAAGAACCCAGGTCTTCGCATCTCTCTGAACATAGAGCCTCGTGCCAGTAGCGAAATCCCTGCGCGCCCACCGCATAGGCACTGTCCTTTCGCAGGTGGTTCTCGTCGTTCCATGCGGCGATTCCAAAGAGCATTCCCCACTCGCAAAACCCCACTCGCTCCGGTCTGCAGGGAGTGAACTCCAGAAACATCAGGCATGGCGCCTGACGTGCCTCCTTCCAGTTCCCTCGAGTCAGCCAAGGTGGAGTGACGTCATTCTCTCCCCACGGACGCGCCAAGTGCAAGCGTTTCTCCTCAACTCCCAGAACCAGCTGGTGCTCCATCGACAGCACGGAACAGACCGAACCGCGCGACATCGCCTCGAGCAATGTTGATTCCATGCGTTTCTTCGCCGAGACATCCTCATGGTCCACCGATCCAAGAACGGTAACTTCGAGTCCCAGAAATCGGAGCCTCTCGAAGAACGGATCTTGGTTCCAGCAGTATGGTCCACTCGGGCAGAGGGTCCGGTGGATGTTGAGAAGAAAGGCATGTCCCGACCAAACGAATGCCTGTTCCGGATCCACGCCGGCCCTGAAGTGATTCAATGCGCCCTGCACGACTCCCATCAAGGTGGTGTTGAATGGAGGTTGGCAGAGATCAGGCATGTGTGCCAGAGGTGATTCCTCGCGACCCGTTGTGGATGGTAGCGAGTCGGTTGGTGGAAGCCGGGTCCGCCGTGACAACGCGTTCGCGAGTTTGACGTTCGCCTGCTGCCCCCGGAAGGCGTCGAAGGCATTTTCAGAGAGTGTCGAGGATCCTCTGGAAAGCTCGTTCAGCTGCCTGGATGACTGGTACAGCCCCGCGCCTCCGCACTCTGCATTGGCCACCCTGAGTTCCACGCGTTTCGAACGAGGATTCGCAAGTGTTCAAGCGAGTCAACAAGGAAGGGCCGCACCGAACATTGGAGTTGCTTGATGCTTTCCAAGTCCACAGGGGAATCCGGCTTTGCAACACTTGTCCGAGAGAAAAGGCACTCCAGTTTCCGTAAAGACGGATCACTTGCGAACGAGTCCGGCACAGCGGTGCACTGTTCCACGTGGCAGCCGCATCCTTGGGAATCTGCGAACCAACTCTCCTTGTATGACCGGCGCAGGTGGACTGGATCAATCACGCGAGCGCCGCAAACAAGTGCAGCTGCAATGGACTTTGAAGAGCGCACTTTCCGCAATCAAGCAGGAACGTGCTGGCAACCAGAGAAGGTCCTTCCCGATATCGCGTGATGCAGATTGATGGAGCGGAAGGCAACCTCCGAGGCTACGCCCTGGGCAAAGTCACTCCTGGCTGACCTTGGTACTAGCCGTCCCGATCCCGGTACGAGAACGCGCAGGGCTCGTCGGCCTCGAAGAACAACATCTGGGCTACGCCTTCGTTGGCGTAGATCTTCGCGGGCAGATTGGTGGTGTTGGAGAACTCCAAAGTGACATGCCCTTCCCACTCCGGTTCCAACGGCGTCACATTCACGATGATCCCGCAACGCGCGTAGGTGGACTTGCCCACGCATAGAGTGAGCACATTCCTGGGTATCCTGAAGTACTCCACAGTCGCGGCCAGGGCGAACGAGTTCGGCGGAATGACGCACTCCGACCCTTGCACTCCAACGAAGCTGCGTTCGTCAAAGGACTTCGGGTCTACCGTCGCGGAGTAGATGTTCGTGAACACCTTGAATTCGGGAGCGCAACGCACGTCGTAGCCGTAGCTGGACGTGCCGTAAGAGATCACGCGCCTGCCGTCAATCTCCCGGATCTGGCTCGGCTCGAACGGTTCGATCAACCGCAGTTCCGCGACCATGCGGCGTATCCACTGATCGGACCGGATCGTCACGCTTCCCCCATCGAAATCTTGGGGGGCGGAGCGGAAAGGCGCGCACTCCGCCAGACTGTGGCTGCCACCAGACGCGCCGTGTCGACGAAGTCCTTCGCAAGCGCGTGGGTTGGATCGGCGGCAACGGTCGGTTGCCCCACGTCGGCGCCGCTTCGAAGATTCGTGTCCAGCGGAAATCTGCCCACCACTCCGGTCCCATACTCCTCGGCCACGCGTTGGCCGCCGTGCTGATCGAAGATAGCGTGTTCCTTGCCACAACCGTCGCAACGAAACGAACTCATGTTCTCGATGACTCCGAGCACGGGTACCGACACCTTGGTGAACATCTCGACGCCCTTGCGCGCATCCGCCAAGGCGATTTCCTGCGGGGTCGTCACGATCACCGCACCTGACAGCGAGACCGCTTGGGTAAGGGTCAGCTGGATGTCCCCGGTTCCCGGAGGCATGTCCACGACGAGATAGTCGAGATCCTGCCAGTCGGTCTGCTGAAGCAGCTGCTTCAGCGCTCCCGAGGCCATGGGACCGCGCCAGACCATGGGAGTGCGATCCGTGACCAGCATGCTCATGGACATCGCTTTGAGGCCGTGTGCACGCATGGGCACGAGTCGATTGCCCGACTTCATCTCGGGACGTCGGCCCTCGGGAATGCCCAGCATCCGTCCCTGACTGGGTCCGTAGATGTCCGCATCCAGCAAGCCGGTCTTCGCGCCGGCTCGAAGCAGACCCAGCGCCAGATTGACGGCAATGGTGGACTTGCCAACCCCACCCTTGCCGGATGCAACGGCGATGATGTTCTTGACGCCCTGCAGCGGACGGGCATCCGGAGCCTGGAACGTCAGGTCGAGTCTGGCTGACGGAGAGCCGAGCCAGTCGCGCACCGAGTCTTCAAGCTGCTCGCGCCACCCGTCGATCGGATAACCAAGCACGACATCGGCGGTCCATGTCCCGTCGACATCTCCCGTCCTTCGAATCGCCCCCAGTTCCGACCAAGTCTCGCCAATCAGCGGGTCTGCGAATCTATCGAGCGGGGCGCTCATTCTGGTATCCGAACACGGCAAGCGAATTCTATTGGGCGGCTGACTTCAGCGCATGGCCTCTGACAGACTCCCTTGCGGTCGTGCTTGCACAAGGGTCACACTTAGAATCACCGGCTTGGCAGGCAAGCACTGACGTTCCCGACTCTTCATGCAGCCGGCAGAAGGCGCGGCTGCAGCCGACCACAGACCGGAGAGACTTCGCGCCCATGCGCCGCATACTCGTAACGAGCGCGCTCCCCTACGCAAATGGATCCATTCACTTGGGCCATCTGCTCGAGGGCATTCAGGCGGATGTCTGGACGCGCTTCCAGAAGCTCGTCGGAAACCAGGTCTATCACGTTTGCGCCGACGACGCACACGGCACCGCGACCATGCTCACGGCCAAATCGCAAGGATTGTCGCCTGAAGAACACATCAGACGATCCAGGGATGAGCACGAACGTGATCTGCGGGCGTTTCACATCGCGTACGACAACTACTACACGACCCACTCTCGCGAGAACGAGGAGCTCTCGTCGCTCATTTTCGAACGACTCCGGCGGGCGAATCACATCTTCACCAAGAAAGTTGACCAGCTCTACGACACCGAAGCGGGGATGTTCTTGGCGGATCGCAACCTGAGAGGCACCTGTCCGAGGTGCGGCAACACTGACCAGCCAGGCGACAACTGCGACATATGCGGAGCAACCTACGCGGCGACTGAACTTGGCGAGCCCAGATCGGTGCTGAGCGGGTCGACGCCCCAGCTTCGCACCTCCGAGCACTACTTCTTCAATCTGCCCGCGTTCGAAGACTTCCTTCGGACCTGGATCCGGTCCGGTGCCGTTCAGGCGGAGGTGGCAAACAAGCTCGAGGAGTGGCTGGACGCTGGTCTGCAGCCATGGGACATCAGTCGTGACGCACCCTACTTCGGATTTCGGATTCCAGGCACCGAGGACAAGTACTTCTACGTCTGGCTGGACGCGCCGATCGGCTACATCGCAAGTTTCAAGCATTACTGCGATCGCACCGGAAAGGACTGGGAATCGTTCTGGAAATCCGGTAGCGATGCCGAGATACACCACTTCATCGGCAAGGACATCATCAACTTCCATGCATTGTTCTGGCC
>JAGWBL010000131.1:3054-7285 GCA_021295935.1 Pseudomonadales bacterium | reverse complement strand
CGAGAAGTGACGCTATCCACACGGTACTTGGGCTGGAATCCGTTGCGAGCTTCACCGCCATGGTCAGAGGCACGCACAACAACATTCCGACCGGACGCAGCAGCCAGCCCCAGAGCGCCAGGGCCAGATCCACCACGAGCGTCGACAGTACCATCACGCGGCCCATGTACTTGGGCTCCACGAAGGCTCCCATGAGCACATTGACCGCCACGAATCCCAGAACGACAGCGATCGGGTTCCCACCGTCAGGTTGCACGATGGCGACAAGGACCGCCGGAATCGCCGCAAGCACGCTTCCGATGTTCGGGATGTAGTTCAACAAGAATGCCAACAGTCCCCACAGTTCGAAGAAGTCGACATCCAGAATGGCCAAGTACGTGCCCACAAGCAGTCCGGTGGCGAGACTCACGCACGTCTTGACGGCCAAGTACCTGTACAGGGTGTGCGAAAACTGATCCAGCCAAAGGAAAGCGCCCCGCCTCTGCTGGAGGACACGCTTGAGCCGCTCCGGCAGGCTCGAGCCCTCAGCGAGGATGAACACCACCGCCAAGCCGACCAGGAAACCGTTGGAAATCAGCGCCACCAGGTGCGCCAGGGCTTCATTGAGAAAGGAAAGTGCGCGGCTTGGGTCGATAGCCTCCTCCACCGCCTCGAACAAACACGAGCTCCCCGGCTTCGACGTCGCTCCATCCCCTTCATCATCGGGGCAGAGAAAATCCAGTCGCGAGAGCAACTGATCCGATCTCTCCATGAGTTCGGACACACGAAGCTGGTAGTCGTCCTGCCGGTCAGCAAAGTCGTTGGCTGCGTTCGTGAACAACGCCGCGAACCCCGCCAGCACGAGCACAAGCCCTGCGACCACCATCGATATCGCGATGGCATTGGGTATGCGCTTGGATCGCAGCCAGGACACCGGCCCCGCCGCAATGGTTGCCAGAAACAGCGCAAGAACGAACGGAACCACTATGGTCTCGGCGTACTTGATGCCAGCAAAGATCACCACCAGCCCTGCAAGAGCCAGCACCGTCTCTGCGGGTCGCGAGTAGCCGCTCACTGCCAAACCCCCCGATTGGCCAGGCTTGGGAGCTGGCTACGCATTTCGTGGACACTTGCAGGATCGATGCAAGCGACCGCGTGTCCATCCGCCTCCTGCTTGACTTCGGCCACGACCCGACCCCATGGGTCCGCCACAAGACTGTGGCCGTACGATCTCCGATTGGCGTAGCCGTGTTCGCCCCACAGTCCCGGCGCAATCACCCAGGACTGGCACTCGATGGCGCGAGCTCGCAACAGGACGTGCCAGTGGCTTCGTCCCGTCGTGTGAGTGAAAGCCGCGGGGACTGCCAAAGCGATGGCGCCCAAGTCAACGAGCGCCTGATAGAGCAATGGAAATCGAAGGTCGTAACAGACTGACAGGCCCAGACGCCCGAACGGGAGGTCTGCGGTCGCCAGTTCGCTCCCCGCGACGGTGTTGAGCGATTCCTGGAACCTGGTTCCATCCGCCAGATCGACGTCGAACAGGTGAATCTTCCGGTAGACGGATCCCAGCTCTCCGTCAGGCGTCAGATGGAAGCACGTGTTGAACGCCTTGCCTTCTCCCGCGTCTTCCGGATAACCGCCAGCCACGACGTGCACACCATGCCGGGTGGCGAGCTGGCGACAACAATCCAGAATCGGTCCGCCCCGCACCAGTTCCTCGTGGTGGGCAACCCGCTCCGCATCAGAACCCACATAGCAAAACCCCTCCGGCAAGAACACGACCTCTGCACCGTCGTCAGCACACCGCGCAGATCGATCCTTGGTCACTGCGAGGTTTTGAGCGACATCCGCTGTCGCGCAAAGTTGCACAATCCCAACAGTAGTGCGGCGAGGCGTCTGCTTGTTCGAGGGCGCCGCGGAACCCCGCGCGGATTCCAGCTCCGGATGTCGTCGCATCGCAGGATCTGGTGTCAGTCGTTCGCCGCCCGATCTGCCCACGCCAGTCGAACGCAGACCGAAAGCAGTTCCACTGCAATGGGAAGGTCGTTCGGCCTTGCGAACGTTGGTGCGATTCTGATGTTGCGGTCGCGAGGGTCCACGCCGTAGGGAAAGGTGGCGCCGGCAGGAGTGAGGGCCAGTCCTGCTTCCCCAGCAAGCCGCACCGTTGCCTTGGCGCATCCGTCCGGCACGTCGAGCGACACGAAGTAACCACCCCTCGGCTTGGTCCACGAGGCGATGTTCAGACCCCCAAGATGCCGATCCAGACCCTCCTGCACCACATTGAACTTGGGTGCAAGAACGCGGGCATGCCGAGCCATGTGTTCCCGGATCCGCCCTCCAAGCAGCCTCGCGTGCCTCAACTGGTTGACCTTGTCAGGGCCAACTGTTTGCACTGCGAGAGACTTCTGCAATGAATTCAGCACAGCGTCAGACCCTCCCGCAAACGCCACTCCCGATCCGGCGTGGGTCATTTTCGAAGTCGACGCGAACAGCACAACTCGATCTTGGGTACCTTCGGACTCCGCATGCGCGTAGATGCAGTCGAGTTCCGGGTCCTCACCGCCGAATCCATGAACGGCATACGCGTTGTCCCAGAACACGTAACACGGGGATGCGTCCAAGTCCTCGCGCAATCGCGGCAGCTTCGCCAGTCGCCTCACGGTCTCGCTGGAGTAAGTGCAACCTGTGGGATTCGAGTACTTGGGGACGCACCAGACAAACCGAACGGCCGGATCGGCTTGCACGAATTTCTCCGTCGCCTCCATGTCTGGTCCACACTCGCCCATGTCTACCGCGATCATTGCGATGCCGAACCACTCCATGATCGAAAAGTGGCGGTCGTAACCGGGAACAGGACAGACTGCCCTGGACCTGCCGAGTTCTCGCAGCGGTGGTCCTGCAAGGCCCGCGTGCACGGCCGTCTGCACTGCAAGGAACATGAGTTGGAGACTCGAGTTTCCGCCTGCCATCACGCGACTGGCGTCCACACCCAGCAGTTCTGCACCAAGTTCGCGGGCCTCGGGCAACCCTCGAAGCCCACCGTAGTTCCGAGTGTCCGTTCCATCCGACGCCTTGAACTCCTGATTCAGGATCCCGTCCAGTCGATCGGAGATGCTCACTTGCTCCGCTCCCGGCTTGCCCCGAGTGAGGTCCAGCTTCAGTCCCCTGGACTTCAGCTCTGCATAACGGTTTCTCAGCTCCTGCAGATCAGATGTCGCGGTGTTCGCGGAATGCACTCTTCACGTCCCCGGACCGGGCGAATGAATCCGATTATTGCTTATGTCGCCCCCACTCATGGACCAAGAGTCCCGCGCGCGCCATCCTGCCGACTTCTGAGCAGGCCAGAGCATCGCCGCAACAGGCGGCCCCCTGCTCGCAGTCTGACGTGCAAGCCGTCATGCGCCGCGGTCATCCGGAATCCTCGGGCGATTTCAGCAGGTGCCTCAAGAAATTGCCGATCGCGTCCACTTCCGGAGGACACACGGAGTGGCCAATGGGATACTGCTGCCAATCGACCTTGTAACCGCTCCGCTGCAAGAGATCCCTGGACATCTCGGCGAAGTGAAAGGGAACCATCGGATCCGCGGTGCCGTGGGCCATGAAAATCGGAGTGCCACGACTCTCTTCGCTTGCAAGTTCATCAAGACGTTGTTGATCACACACGAAAGTGGAGAGCGCCACGATGCCCGCAAGCGCATGTTGGAGCCTCAACCCCAGCCTCAAAGCCACCACTCCCCCTTGCGAAAAACCCGCCAGCACGATTCGCCCGATTGAAATCCCGTCGTTGAGTTGCTCGTGAACCAGCTGCTCAACGGCATCGGCCGACTGATCCAGTTCATCCCCGCCCCTCATCGGGGCGTTCGGGTCGATGTCATACCAGGCCCGCATTCGCATCCCAGCATTGATGGTGACAGGCCTGTGAGGAGCGTGCGGAAAGGCGAACCGCACGGTCGGCGGGAGGGCGAGCTGGGGAACAATGGAATCGAAGTCATGTCCATCCGCTCCGAGTCCATGCAACCAGATCACGCAAGCATCCGCCCGTTGGACAGGTTCGACGTGTATGGCTTCCAGCACCAAGCGTTGACTCCTGACTCGCCCCACGGCCGGTGGATCAAGATGTTCTGAACTCAATTGAGATTACACTGGTTTTTCCGAGCTGGTTCAGACGAATGGGACCCCTGACAGGAATCCGGATCATCGAGCTGGCCTCCATCGGGCCCGGGCCGTTCTGCGGGATGATGCTGTCGGACAT
>JAGWBL010000131.1:0-2783 GCA_021295935.1 Pseudomonadales bacterium | reverse complement strand
ATCGCCCTGACTGGGGTGCAGCATGCCATCGGAGTGTCCGGTCGAAAACCCGTGCCTCCGCTCAACCTGATCGGCGACTTCGGTGGAGGCGGAATGCTCCTGGCGTTCGGCATGGTCTGTGCACTCCTGGAAGCACGCTCCTCCGGCGAAGGACAAGTGGTCGACGCGGCAATGGTTGATGGCGCCAGCGCGCTCATGGCCCTGTTCTATTCCATGCCATCTCGTTGGCACACTCCGAACCGCGGAGAGAACCTCCTCGACGGCGGCGCTCCCTTCTACGGAACCTACGAAACGAGCGATGGAAAGCATGTCAGCATCGGTGCCATAGAACCCGAGTTCTTCGAGTTGCTGATCCACCACACCGGAGCGGACAAGGCTCGTTTCGCCGATCGGATGAATCGCTCGAAGTGGCCTGAACTCCGGTCCGAACTTGCCCGCATCTTCAAGTCGAAGACCCTGCATGCATGGTGCGAAGTCATGGAGGCCACGGATGCGTGCTTCGCTCCAGTGCTCTCCATGGAAGAAGCGCCTCACCATCCACACAACAAGGAGCGGAAGGGCTTCGTCACGCTGGATGGGGTCACCCAACCCGCGCCCGCACCCAGGTTCGGACGCACACACCCGCAGGAGCCGACGCCAGCTCCCATGCCGGGTTCCGACACCGGTGCGGTGTTGTCGGACCTTGGCCTGTCAGATGCAGAGCTCCGGAGGCTCAGAGCCTCGGGTGCGATTGGAGGGTAGTTCAGCCTTCCGGCGGTGCGTGACGAATGATCATCGAGTGCTAACCTAGACCGCATATGTAGCGGATAATCCCACGCATTGATTTTCGCAGGCAGCAGAATCTCGGTCGTCAATGCCATCTGAGCTCACCTTCTACACCAATCCATTCTCCCGCGGGCGCACCATCCGCTGGTTGCTCGAGGAACTCGGAATCGAGTACGAGACCAAGATCGTCGAGTTTCGGACGGGAACGACGTCCCCCGAGTTCCGTGCCGTCAATCCGATGGGAAAGGTGCCGACCATCGTCCACAAGGAACGAGTCATCACCGAATCGGCCGCCATCTGCGTCTACTTGGCCGAGGAATTCCCCCAATCAGGGCTCGCTCCCACTCCACAGGAGCGCGCTGACTACTATCGCTGGCTGTTCTTCTGCGCGGGACCGCTCGAAGCCGCAGTCTACGATCAGATGATCCCTCACACGCCTTCGGAACAGCAACAGAGCGCTTCGGGATACGGTTCGCTTGAGCGTGTGATGGACGCGTTGGATGTTCACTTGGGAACGCATTCCTATTTCGCGGGCAACCGATTCACCGCGGCAGACGTCTATTGCGGTTGCCAGTTGTTCTGGGGTCGGAAGTTCAACCAGACCATTCGGGAACGAACGGCCGTTCGAGAGTACGTCGATCGAATCACCGACCGCCCGACGTGGAATCGCGCCCAGGACATCGACGGCCGCGTCCCGGATGAAGATGACAAGTAAAGACCCGCCACCATGTCCTCGGCTCCCGATCCCCAACAAACGTGCTCGACCAACTTCGGAGGAGAGCAATGAGCGAATTCCGGCTGCCGGACTGGATGCAGTCACATCTCGACCGATACTTGGCGACGGATGGCAAGGACGGTCACATCTGGAAGGGCCTTGCCACCCTCCTTCTCACCACGACTGGGCGCAAGACGGGCAAGCCACGGCAATTGCCTCTACTGTACGGAAGGGCGGGCGTCGGCCTGACTACGTGGCTCCTGGCGGTAATGCCTTCGGCCAGAACTTGGTCGCAAACCCGGCGGTCGAAGTTCAGGTAGGGGCCGAACGGTTCTCCGCGACAGCGCGAACGGCGAAAGGCGCCGAGCGGGAGAGCCTGTGGAGGATGATGGCGGAGGTGTTTCCGAACTACAACGACTACGCCGCTGAAACGGAGCGCGAGATCCCGGTCGTGGTTCTGGAGCGTTCGTACCCAACATCTGTTTCCGAGGCCTGATGCTGGCGCCTTGCACACGGCTGGCGGATTGAAATCGTGACCAAGAAGCTCTTCAACGAGGAGTTGCTGGAGAGGTCGCTTCTGATGGCTGGCCACGCACTCGGCGTGGTGGTGTTCATCGCTGGCGTCGGGGGCTTGGTCTATGTACTGACAAGCTACGTGGCCTACACCGCAGAAGCAAGATTCGGCAATCCGCGGGAGCTACCCGACACCCCGTCCTGGACAGACATGCGCGAGTCCCTGCTAGGTGTGACGACTTCACTGACTTCCGCGGCATCGAACCCGGATTCGGCAAGTGCGGACGGATTGGAGTTCGACGCCGAGTTCGCTGACATCCTGGAGCAGCTGGGCCGCTTGTATGGAATTGAGGAACGCGAAGAATCCGCTTTCTCCACCCGATTGCCCAAGTCGGTCTTGCGACAGTTCGTGCTGACGCACCCACGCATCCCCGAGGAAGCGCACACTCTTGCCGTTGCTGGCCTCCAGCTCTTCGCACGCGACCTGGCGGACGATTCACGAGTTGCACGCATATTCGATCCGGACGCGAGAACGACGATGATCACTGACGCGCTGGAAGCCTACACGGATCGTTTCGCCACAGCCTGGAGCGAATCGATCGCCGAAAGCCAAGAGCAGGCGGCCGAGATGCGAAGGATGGCGGAGTTGAAGACGCACCAGACGCTGGTGGCGATCACAGCGCTCCTGGCCGCAGTTTTTGGCGCCTTCTTTCTGTTGATACTGTCACGAATCGAACGTCATCTCCGTCCGTCAAGGTGAGACTCTTGCGTCGTGCGCCCTTCTTCCGAG
>JAGWBL010000130.1 GCA_021295935.1 Pseudomonadales bacterium | reverse complement strand
GGCGTAAATGAAACGGTACTGATGGGGTCGGTGCCGGTAGATCCGATTGTCGATGTCGAGCAATGAGGAACTGGTTGGAGGATGGTTGACGGCCACCAAGGCGTGATACTCGCGGCGATCTCGAAACCACACGACAACGACCCGAAGTTCGTCCTCCTTGAACCCCAAGGCGCGCAGCAACTGGTACTTGGCAGTTGCGAAATCGTCGCAGTCTCCTCCCACTCTCAGGAATTCGAACAGCGTGGACCACTGCATGACCACCGTCTCGCCACTGATCTCGGAAACCGCGCGTTGTCGGTCCCTTCGCGTGCGCTTGTGGCGATTGACAAACCGATTGACGAGTTTCAGTTGATTCCGCCTGTCCAGCGTGCGCCCGCGTTCGTCAACGACTCGGGCGCCCTTGAGAAACGCAGGACAAACCGATTCGTCAGCCACGCATTCCAGCAGCTCCCTTTCTTCCTGAAGCCCCTTCTGCACGACGTTGTGCCAGGCCGGCCACGATTCAGCCTCCGCGATGAAGTCTTCGTCATCATCGAAACGATAGTTCGTAGCAGCCTGAACGTGCGTGCTCGCGCACATGGCGACGAAAAGGACGAAACTTCGGCAGAGTGCGGTGAGCGCGCTCCGACGTTCCCGCCGCGGCTGAAGCTCTGTCTGCAGCTGCGCAACTAGAATTCGGAGGGTCTTGCTCACCGGTGGCAATGTGTCGGCATGGGAGAAGAATCAGGGATTGGTGCAGGTTTGCCAGAAGGGCGGGAGCATTCGATGACCTACGACGCGAACAACGTGTTTGCGAAGATTCTTCGAAACGAGCTGCCAGCCTATGTGATAGACGAGGACGAGCACACGCTCTCCTTCATGGATCTGATGCCGCTTCAACCCGGGCATTGCCTTGTCATTTGCAAGGAGCCTGCCATTGATCTGTTGAGCATATCCGCGATCGCCTTGGCACGAGTTCATCAGCAATCACAGAGAGTCGCCCGCGCCGCGGATCGCGCGTTCAATCCTGACGGGGTCACGATCGCTCAGCTCACCAGGTCCGGGGCGGGGCAGAGTGTGTTCCATTTCCATGTCCATGTGGTTCCCACATGGGGAGGGCTGCTGGATTTTCGCGGACATGCACGCGTTCGCGAGACTGAGGAAGCGCTTTCGGAAAGCGCTCAGCGACTCAGGGATGCTCTCAGGGACTGAGCGGTTTCAGAGCAAGAGATTCGCAACGGAGTCCGAACTGGTCGCAAGGCCGGCGCCGCTGACGAGGCTATGGCATCGCCAAGCGTGTCGATCTGCTCGAAGGGCACGCACAGTCAACTGGCGGCATCGCCACTTCTGGTTGGTCCGTACAAGTTCGCTGGCAGCTGAGAGAACGTTCTCCGACTCGCCACCCGCCGATGCAAGAGCAGGACTCCTCGGTCGAACCCGGACGCGTGGCGAGAAGTTGACATCCATTCCACCTTGGCGCCTGCATGACCTCCTGGACTCGACACTCTGGGAGATTCGACAACCAACGGAGCGGAGTTGGCGGCGCAAGCAGTCTCGATTGCCTCTGTATTGCCCTGCAATAGAATCCCTCACGCCGCACCATTCGGCGCGGTTCTCCCAACCGCTTGGGCTCCGATGGAACTCCGAAACATCGCCATCATTGCGCACGTCGACCATGGGAAGACGACCCTTGTAGACCGACTGCTTCAACACGCCGCAATCGGCCGCGACATGCCCTCGGGTGAGCGGATGCTTGACAGCGGCGATCTGGAGCGAGAGCGAGGGATCACGATCCTCTCCAAGACGACCTCCATAGAGCACCGGGGTGTTCGCATCAACATTGTGGACACTCCGGGTCACGCCGATTTCGGTGGTGAAGTCGAACGCGTCCTCTCGATGGTGGATTCGGTTCTGCTGCTGGTAGATGCTGTCGAAGGCCCGATGCCTCAGACCCGGTTCGTCACCGCGAAGGCCTTCGAGAGAGGACTGCAGCCGTTGTTGGTGGTCAACAAGATCGACCGCCCGGAAGCGCGCCCCGACGAAGTGGTGGATGAGGTGTTCGACCTGTTCGACAGCCTTGGAGGGACCGAAGCCCAACTTGACTTCGAGACTGTCTATTGCTCTGCTACCCAGGGGCGCAGCGGACTGGAGCACGACCGACTCGAGTCTTCGATGTCGCCGTTGCTTGACTTGCTGATTTCGTCGACGAGTCCGCCAAAGTCTCCGGTCGGTCCGTTCCAAATGCAAATATGCACGCTAGACCACTCACCATACATCGGGGTCATCGGGATCGGACGGGTTCATCGCGGTTCCGTGCGTCCTCGGGACACGGTCGCTGTCATCGATCGGAACGGGAACAGGCGACCGGAGCGTGTCTTGTCTCTTCATGCCAACCATGGATTGGAAAGACGTGATCTTCAGGTGGCCGAGGCGGGGGACATCGTGTGCGTGACCGGGATCGACGGGGTTCAGGTTTCCGATACGCTCGCCGATCCCGAAGCGCCCGAAGCGCTGCCAGCGATCGACGTGGATCCCCCCACCGTGACGATGTCATTTCGCGTCAACCAGTCGCCATTCGCGGGCAGGGACGGCACGCATGTCACGAGTGGAAAGCTGGCAGCGAGGCTCCATGCGGAAGCGTCCCACAACGTGGCGCTTTCGGTAAGGGGCACCGGGGACCCTGGTCGGTTCGAGGTGTCTGGGCGGGGAGAGCTTCATCTCTCTGTGCTGATAGAGACCATGAGAAGGGAGGGATACGAACTCGCGGTCTCGCGACCGGAGGTCATCTATCAGAATCGAGCCGGGGCTTGTCTTGAGCCATTCGACACGATCGTGGCTGATGTCCTGCAGGAACATCAGGGCAGGATCATGGAGTCGTTGGGAGCACGACTGGCATCGCTCCAGAACGTGGTTGCCGATCCGCGCGGTAGGGTGCAATTGACCTACCGCGTGGCGACCCGGGCGTTGATGGGTTACCGAAGGGAGTTCGCCACCCTGACGTCCGGAACTGGAGTCCTGACCTACGCTTCGGCCGGCTTCGACGCTGCGCTCGAGCAGCTGGACACCAGTCGCCGCAACGGAGCCTTGGTGTCCAAGGTTTCCGGTTCCGCAGTCAGCTACGCACTCTCCAATCTGCAAAATCGGGGCCGGCTCTTCGTTTCGCCGGGTACTCCGCTCTATCCCGGCATGGTCGTGGGACTGCATGCCCGCGACAACGATCTTGCGGTCAATCCCGCAAAGGAGAAGAAGCTCTCCAACGTCCGTGCAGCCGGAAGCGATGACAATCTATTGCTCAACTCCCCATTGGAACTGACGCTGGAGACGGCGATCGAGCTTGTAAGCGACGACGAACTCGTGGAGGTAACACCTCGAGCAATTCGGATTCGCAAGAAGCCGGGTTGGCGTCCCAAGTGAGGCCCGGTCCAGCACCGGCAGCTCGCCTGGGACGTCGGTTGCTGCGGTCGCTACCCGACCTCGACGCTGAGGGCCGACGAAACACCAATCACGCCATCGCCCACCAACTTCTCAATGGCGACGTCGGGCATGCCGAGGTGCTTGTGCAGCACTTCTTGTGAATGAGCCCCGATGTCGGGCGCCCGTCCAGGCGCGCGCTTGGGTTCGCCTTCCATCTCCACGGGGCTGTTCACCGCCATGGAGTAGTCTTCACTGCCGGGTTCCGCCGGGACGATGCAATCGTTAGCCAGCGCTTGGGGATCGTTGACCACCTCTCGCGTGGGCACGACGCGGCTGAACGTCACTTCGTGTCGAAGGAGTTCCCGCTCCGCGTTCTTCGCCGACATGCCTGAGAATGCGTCCGCGAGGAGTCTCAGCAATTCGTGTCGATTCCTGATCATTGAAGGAACGTCCTGAAAACGCTCGTCGTCCGTCCATTCGGCATGCCCAAGGGCGAGCGCGAGCCACGGCCATTCTCTCGCGGGATTCACGATGTTGAGAAACATGTAGCCGTCATCGGCGGTCCGATAGATGGAGATGAACGGGTTGTGAGATCCCCGTGACTGACGCCGAGCGCTGAAGTCGAGGCCCGCGATGGCCGCTTGCAGCGCCATACCGTTGTTCCAGATGCCATTCGCGTAGAGCGAAGTCGAGACGTAGCCACCGCGTCCTATTCGCTCCCTGCGGTAGAGAGCCGCGGCAATGACGCCAAACATGGACATCGATGTCGCTTGGTCTCCCATGCCGGGGGCTGGTGCCACTGGGTCTCCGTGTTGATGTCGCATGGACTCCATGAGACCCGAGCGCGCCCACCATG